>NZ_JBEZDM010000001.1:0-62815 GCF_040648335.1 Nonomuraea sp. NPDC049158 | reverse complement strand
CGTCCGAGCTCCCGGATAGTCATAGAAACCGCCGACATCACCGAGGCCATCGCCATTGAAGTCACCCGCCACGGGCTTGACGCGCGGCTGCTCGAAGTTACCCGCGCCGGAATCCCACGTACTGACCGGCGCGTTGAAGCCACCCCCAGCCTTGGCCGACCACACGAACAGAACCGTCCGAGCCCCCGGATAGTCATAGAACGCGGCCACGTCCTCCAGACCGTCACCGTTGAAGTCCGATTTCACCTCCGAGGCGCCGGACGGCGGGTCCGTCGACGGTGTCGTCCCCGCACTCCACAGAGCGTCGACCAGAAGCTGGGCGTCGTGGACCTCCTTGGCGTAGGCGTCCGGGACCGCCGACACCTGCACCTTCTGGCAGATGGCGCCTATGTCCCCGCTCATCCATGCGTTGTTGGGGAATTTGCGCAGCATGGCGTTGAGGAACGCGTTGGTCGCGTACACGGGATCGATCAGTTGCGCGGGAGTGCCCCAGCCCTGGGACGGACGCTGCTGGAACAATCCCAGACTGTCGTGATCACCGGCCTCTGTGTAGTTGTGCAGGGTGCTCTCGGTGATGGCGGTGGTCACGGCGATCACCGCCGCTCGCTTGTCCAGCCCTCGGCCCTTGGACGTGGCCGTGATGATCCGGGCGCACGAGACGTTGTAGGCGTTCACGCTCTTCCCCAGACGCGGGCCGTTCATCTGCGGCCGGACCTGGTTGGCGATCGCGGTGTCCGCGCTGGTCTCGCCGCCCGAAACGCAGGCGGTGTAGGACAGTGACGCCGCGAGCGACTCGGGCACCGGCTCGCCGGCCGGGCCGGGGACGCGGCTGGTGGTGGGGGCTGGGGTCGGCTCCTGCGCTGCCGCAGGGAGAGCACCTCCGGCGAGGAGCCCTGCGGCCAAGGCGGCCGACACGGTCAGGCGGCGGGTGAAGGGTAAACGCGGGGTTGCGATGAGACGGGTGATCTTCATAATTTTCTCCAAAAAGGGTGAGAAGTCCGCTGGCTGCGGCTTGCGCGCCGCAGCCAGTTCGCACGATCAGACAGGCTTGGTACGGAACTGGTCCCAGTTGCCCGCTCCGGAGTCCCAGGTCATGGTGGGGGCGTTGAAGCCGCCGCCGGTTTTGGCGGTCCAGGTCCACAGGCCGGTGCGGCCGCCGGAGTAGTCGTAGAAGGTGCCGATGTCGGTCAGGTTGTCGCCGTTGAAGTCACCGGTGACGGCCTTGACGCGGGGCTGTTCGAAGTTGCCCGCTCCCGAATCCCAGGTCATGACGGGGGCGTTGAAGCCACCACCAGCCTTGGCGGTCCAGGTCCACAGGCCGGTGCGGGCGCCGGAGTAGTCGTAGAACGTACCGATGTCGGTCATGTTGTCGCCGTTGAAGTCACCGACGATGGGCTTGGCGCGCGGCTGCTCGAAGTTGCCCGCGCCCGAGTCCCAGGACATGACGGGGGCGTTGAAGCCACCACCAGCCTTGGCGGTCCAGATCCACAGACCCGTGCGGGCGCCGGAGTAGTCATAGAACGTACCGACATCTGCCAGACCGTCACCGTTGAAGTCACCCGCGATGGCCTTGGCGCGCGGCTGCTCGAAGTTCCCCGCTCCCGAATCCCAGGACATGACGGGGGCATTGAAGCCACCACCAGCCTTGGCGGTCCAGATCCACAGACCCGTGCGGGCGTCGGAGTAGTCATAGAACGTACCGATGTCGGTCATGTTGTCGCCGTTGAAGTCACCGGTGACGGCCTTGGCGCGCGGCTGCTCGAAGTTGCCCGCACCCGAATCCCAGGACATGACGGGGGCATTGAAGCCACCACCAGCCTTGGCAGTCCAGATCCACAGACCCGTGCGGGCGCCGGAGTAGTCATAGAACGTACCGACATCTGCCAGACCGTCACCGTTGAAGTCACCCGCGATGGCCTTAGCGCGCGGCTGCTCGAAGTTCCCCGCACCCGAGTCCCACATGCTGACCGGCGGGTTGAAGCCACCCCCGGCCTTGGCCGACCAGACGAACAGGACCGTCCGGGCCCCCGGGTAGTCGTAGAACGCGGCCACGTCGTCCAGCCCGTCACCGTTGAAGTCGGCCCGAACGTCACTGGTGCCGCTCGCCTCGGTGGCGGGAGTGGCGGGCGGACCGTCCTCGGCGCCCACCGGTGCGGAATAGCCGACGATGTCGATGTTCGTGCGCGAGTAGCTGTTCTCCTTGATGCGGTTACCGCTGTTGCCCTCGATGGTGTAGACGGTGCTGGCGTTCGAGGACTTGACGATCCCGACATGGTCGATGTCGCCGCTCTGGTCCCAGTCGAAGACGACCGCGTCGCCAGGCTGGGGCGCGTAACCGGTGGAACGCGCGTGCCAGGTTCCGTGCTTGGTGCCGTAGTCCTTGAAGGAGCTCGCCCAGCCGGTGAGTACGCCCCCATTCGTCTCATCGACCTCGGCGTCGGGCACTCCCGCGTTCTTCCACACGTACTTGGAGAAGTCCGCGCACCAGTCGCTGTTGCGCCATTGGACTCCGTCGCTGCTGGGGCATCCGGAGGCGGGCTTCCACGGCCGGAAGTACCCGGTGTAGTAGTTGCAGCCGCTGCCCGCCGGATCCTCGTGGTTGCGCGAGGCGTTGCCGAGCTGGCTTTGAGCGACGGAGACGATGCCGGGGCGGGAGACGGCAGCCGCGGGCGCGGCGGTCAGGGCGATCAATCCCGTGCCGGCGAGGGCGGTGACGACGGCCGTGCCGCAAAGGCGGCGAAGAATGGTCATTATGGTCCTCTCGGAGCAGTGGTTTCGCCTTCGTGACAAAGGCTGTAATGAGTGGCTCCAAGTTCTCTGTAAACGGGCTCCAGCGACTTCTGTAGCGGTGCGGGTTCCGTTGGAGAGGGCGCGGTGCTATCACTGCGGTACAAGGTCAAGTCCCGGGGGCCCGAGGGGGATTGATGGAGTTCCGTCTGCTCGGTCCCGTCGAAGCCTGGGACGGCGGGCGGTGCCTGCCGCTGGGCGGCCCGAAACCTCGAGCGCTCCTGACCGTTCTGCTGCTGGCCGCCGGGAAGGTGGTCTCCAGCGACCGGCTGGTGGATGTGCTGTGGGGCGAGGAGCCACCGAAGAGCGCCCACGCGCTCGTTCAGACCTATGTCTACGGACTGCGCCGGACGCTGGCCGAGAGCGGCGGCGAGCCGGTGATCGAGACCCGGCCGCCCGGCTACGCCGCCCTGCTCCGGCCCGGCCAGCTCGACGTGGAGGCGTTCGAGCAGCTGGTGGCCGACGGCCGCCGGCACGCGGCGGACGGCGGTCACGAGCGCGCGGCCGAGAGCCTGCGCGCGGCGCTGGCGCTGTGGCGGGGGACGGCGCTCGGCGGGATCGGCCATGCGCTGCGCGGTGAGGCGGCGCGGCTGGAGGAGACCAGACTGCTCGTCTTGGAGGAGCGCCTCGACGCCGAGCTGGCGCTGGGCAGGCACGCGGAGGTGGTCGGCGAGCTGACCGAGCTGGTCCGGGCCCACCCCGCCCGCGAACGCCCGCGCGCCCAGCTCATGAAGGCCCTCTACCGACTGGGCCGCCAGACCGACGCGATGGCCGCCTATCACGAGGCCCGGCAGGCGCTCGCCGACGAACTGGGCGTCGATCCCGGACCGGAGCTGCAGGAGTTGTACGAGGCCGTGCTTCGCGCGGATCCCTCCCTGACCCCGTCCCCGTCTCCTCCCCCGCCCCCGCAGGCCGAGCCCGAGGCGGTCCCCGCGCATCTGCCTCGCGGCATCGCCGACTTCACCGGCAGGGACAAGGAGCTCGGCGAGCTGGCCGCGCTGCTCACCGCGCCCAGCGACACGCTGACGGTGTGCGCCATCTCCGGCAAGGGCGGGGTGGGCAAGTCAGCGCTCGCGGTGAAGGTCGCCCACCAGGTGACCCCGGCCTACCCCGACGGGCAGCTCTACGCCGACCTGCGTGGCGTCACCGGCTCGCCCGCGCCCGCGCTGGAGGTGCTCGGGCGTTTCCTGCGGGCGCTCGGCGTGCCGCCGACGGCCGTCCCGGCGACCGTGCCCGAGTGCGTCGACGCCTACCGAAGTGCCCTGTCCGGCCGCCGGCTGCTCGTGGTGCTCGACGACGCGGGCACCGAGCAGCAGGTACGCCCCCTGCTGCCGGGCAGTCCCACCTGCGCCGTACTGATCACGGCCCGGCGCAGGCTCGCGGGCCTGGACGGGGTGAAGGTGAGCGACCTCGACGTCTTCGACACCGAAGCGGGCGTGGACCTGCTCGCCCGTATCGCCGGAACTGAGCGAGTACATGCGGAGAACGAGGCGAGTGAGCGTATCGTCCGGCTCTGCGGCCACCTGCCGCTCGCGCTGCGCACGGCGGGCGCGCGGCTGGCGGCCCGCCCGCACTGGCCGCTCGCGACGCTGGCCACGCGCCTGGCCGACGAGCGCCGCCGCCTGGACGAGCTCGCCGCCGGCGACCTGGAGGTACGGGCGAGCGTCGGGCTGAGCTACCGAGGGCTCGACGACGCGGCGAAGCGGGCGTTCCGGCTGCTCGGGCTGCTGGGAGTGCCCGATTTCGCGTCCTGGGTGATGGGGGCGCTCCTGGACGTACCGGACGCCGAGGGCGAGGAGGTCGTCGAGCGCCTGCTGGACGCGCAGCTTCTCGACCACATCGCCGTGGACGCGGCCGGTCAGAGCCGCTACCGGCTGCACGATCTGCTGCGCGTGTACGCGGCCGAGCGGGCCGAGGTGGAGGAGCCGCCCGTGGAGCGCGCGGCGGCGGTGACCCGGGCCCTGGGCGGATGGCTGTGGCTGCTCACGACCGCCGTCGCCGCGCGGCCGCCGGGCGCGCTGGCCCTGCGGCGCGAGTACGCCATGGCCAGGCCGGTCGGCTCCGACGTCACCGACGGGCCGACCGGAGACTTCCTGATGTGGTTCAACACGGAGAGTCCCGCCCTGGTCGTCGCGGTCGAACGGGCGGCGGCCATGGGTCTGCACGAGGTGGCCTGCGAGGTGGCCGCCGCCCTGTGCTCCTCGTCGTTCTCCTTGGACACCCGCTTCGAGGAGTGGCGGCGTACCCATGAGTCGGCGCTGGCGGCGGCCCGGCGCGCGGGTGACCCGCTGGCGGAGGCCACGCTGCTGGTGGGGCTCGGCCAGCTCCGCTACCGCCAGGACCGCTACCGCGAGGCGCGGGCCTTCTTCCACCAAGCGCTTCCGCTGCTGCGCGCGGGCGGTGACACGCGCGGGCAGGCGGTGGCCGTGGCCGGCATCGGCAACGCCTGCCGGGAGCAGGGCGACCTGGTCGAGGCGCTGGTCCACCTGCGGCAGGCGGGCGAGGCCTTCCGCTCGCTCGGCGATGACGCCGGGGTGGGCGAGGTCAGCCGGCTGGCCGGATCGGTACTGCTCGAACAGGGCGAGTTCGATGCGGCACGCACGCTGCTCGACGACGCGCTGGCCGCCTTCCGCCGGTTGGGCAGCAGGCGCGGCGAGGGCATCACGCTGCGGACCATCGGGCTGCTGCATCGAGCCGTCGGCGATCTGGAGCGCGCGGAGGCACTGTGCGCGCGGGCGGTCGTCCTGCTGCGCGAGGCCGGCGACCCGCTCATGGCCGCGTACGCCGTGCAGGCCCTGGCCAAGACCCGGATCCGGCTCGGCGGCGACGACGCCGCGATCCTGCCCGAACTCCTCGACGCGCTGCGGATGTGCGAGCGGCACGGTGACAGGTTCGGCACGGCGCTCGTCGAGCGGACCATCGGCGAACTGCACCTGGCGCGTTGCCGCTACGACCGGGCCGAGGAGCATCTCGGCCGGTCCGTCGAGATGTGGGAGCAGCTGGGCCTGCCGTTGTTCCGGGCGCGCACCTTGAGGGACCTGGCCGCCGTACGCGAGGCGACCGGGGACGGGCCGGCGGCGGCGTCCATGCGGGCCGCGGCCGTCGCCGTCTTCGCTGAGTTCGGCACCCGCGAGCAGGGCGAGTGACCTTCTTTAGTGCGTTCTTGGAGAGGATTTCTAGCGCCGCCACCGAACATTCTCCTTGACCTGCCCCCTTTCCTAAGGAGAACGTCGTGCCGGACATCGTGCTCATGTCGGACCCGCGGGTCGCCAAGATCCCGGTAGCGGATCGCGGAGAGCCGCTGGTGGACCTGCGAACCGTACCCGGCCTGCGACTGGACGAGCGCCAAGCCGATCCCGACGGCGCGTACGCGCACGTCCGCCGGGGGCATGTCGAACGCCTCCTGCGTGCTCAAGCGGGCCTTCCCGACGGTCTGCGGCTGCTCATCGTGGAGGCGTACCGGCCGCCCGCGCTGCAGGAGCAGTATTTCTCGTCGTACGCGGCCAGGCTTGCCGAGGCCAACCCGGACTGGCCGGAGGAACACGTCTACGTGCAGGCCAGCCGTTCCCTGGCCCCGCCCCACATCGGCCCGCACGTCTGCGGCGCGGCGGTCGACCTCACCCTGTGCACCGAATCCGGCAAGGAGCTGGACATGGGGACGGAGGTGAACGCGAGCCCCGAGGAGAGCGATGACGGCTGCTACACGGCAGCGGACAACATTTCCGCTCGGGCTCGCTCGAACCGTGGCATTCTCGGTGGCGTCCTGCGCGAAGCCGGTTTCGTGAACTACCCGACGGAATGGTGGCACTGGTCATATGGCGACCGCTATTGGGCGCTGTGCACCGGCGCTCCCGCGGCCCTGCACGCCCTGATCGACTGGCCGCTCCCAGCCGGTTGATTCAGTCCGGACGCGTACGCGGCTTCCGGCATTTTGTTCAACAACGAGAGTCCTCGTACCCGCCTTCCGCAGCTCGCCGACAAACGGTGCTTGACCTGGGCGAATGGGCATGCCGGTTCCGCCCCGGAGGCGCCACAACAAGTCTTGATTTTCTTGTGCGAAGACCGCATTCTCGGGGGTCAGAGCGACCGACACGCCCGGCGAACAAAGGAATCCATTCCCAATCGAGATCATCCCCGCCATCGGCGCGGGGGGAGAATAGTGTGAGGTAATGGATCGTCGCATCTTTGGCGTGGAGACCGAGTACGGCGCCACGTGCACGTTTCGGGGGCAGCGCAGACTGTCCCCGGACGAGGTGGCCCGGTATCTGTTCCGGGGGGTCGTGTCCTGGGGCCGGTCGAGCAACGTGTTCCTGCGCAACGGCGCCCGCCTGTATCTCGACGTCGGCAGCCATCCCGAGTACGCCACGCCCGAGTGCGACAACCTGGTCGAGCTGGTCACGCATGACAAGGCCGGGGAGCGCATCCTGGAGGGCCTGCTCGTGGACGCCGAGAAGCGGCTGCGCGAGGAGGGCATCGCCGGCGACGTCTACCTTTTCAAGAACAACACCGACTCGGCCGGCAACTCCTACGGCTGTCACGAGAACTACTGTGTGGGCCGGAACGGCGAGTTCGGGCCGCTGGCCGACGTGCTGATCCCGTTTCTGGTCACCCGGCAGATCATCTGCGGGGCGGGCAAGGTGCTGCAGACCCCGCGCGGGGCGGTGTACTGCGTGTCGCAGCGCGCCGAGCACATCTGGGAGGGCGTGTCGTCGGCGACCACCCGGTCCCGGCCGATCATCAACACCCGGGACGAGCCGCACGGCGACGCCGAGCGGTTCCGCCGCCTGCACGTGATCGTCGGCGACGCGAACATGAGCGAGACCACGATGCTGCTCAAGGTCGGCGCGACCGACCTGGTGCTGCGCATGGTCGAGGCCGGGATCGCGATGCGCGACCTGAGCCTGGAGAACCCCATCCGGGCGATCCGCGAGGTCTCCCACGACATGACCGGGCGGCGGCGGATCCGCCTGGCCAACGGGCGGGAGGCGTCGTCGCTGGAGATCCAGCAGGATTACCTGGGCAAGGCCAAGGACTTCGTGGACCGGCACGGCGGCGACCCGATCACCCACAGGGTGCTGGATCTGTGGGAGCGCACGCTGCGCGCGGTGGAGACCGGGGACCTGGACCTGGCGTCCCGCGAGATCGACTGGGTGATCAAGTACCAGCTGATCGAGCGTTACCGCAAGAAGTACGACCTGCCGCTGTCGTCTCCACGGGTGGCGCAGCTCGACCTGGCCTACCATGACGTACACCGCAAGCGGGGGCTGTTCTACCTGCTGCAGCGGCGCGGGGCCGTGGAGCGGGTGGCCTCCGACATCAAGATCTTCGAGGCGAAGTCGGTGCCTCCGCAGACCACCCGGGCGCGACTGCGCGGCGAGTTCATCCGCAAGGCGCAGGAGAAGCGGCGCGACTTCACCGTGGACTGGGTACACCTAAAGCTGAACGACCAGGCGCAGCGGACCGTGCTGTGCAAGGACCCGTTCCGCAGCGTCGACGAGCGGGTGGACAAACTCATCGCCGACATGTGACCGAGCGGAGCAAGGGAAGGTTTTCGGCGGCGACCTTCGTCGCGAACACGCCGTGGTCCACCGACAGCAGCACGTCCGGTAGCCAGCGCAAGGTGGGGTTCCAGTACTCCGGCTTACGGCTGCGGGTGCCGAACGATCGGCGTTCGCGGGAGTGGATCTCCGTCGCGGTGACCGCCTTGGAGTTGTCCGTCTCGCCAAAGGACTGCGCGGAGTAGCCTGCGCCCCTGAGGATCTGGCTGGTGAGCGCCTTGCCGGACTCGACATGCTCGGCGACGCGGATCGCGAACCGCGTGACAGTCAACATCGAGTTCGCGGCGGAGTTCGGCTGTCCCCCAGAACCAGCGCGACATCCGGTTGACCCAGCCGCCTGTGCGGGTCGCGGTCCGGAAGCGGCATGGCTCGCCCTCACACCCTGTTCTCGAAGGGACGCAACAACGAGGGAACGGCGGACACAACAACAAGCACGCCGACCCCGACCGGATCCGCGCCAAGATCCACGACCACCTGGATCGGCTGGCCCCGCGGCTGAGCAGTGAGCCCAGCACCCACAACAAACCCACAATGTTTTCACAACGCCGGTCAGACATGCTGACCCATGCGAGCACTCATACGGACCTGGGCGCGCCTCGCAAGCCTTGATCCTGCGCTCTCCTGCGCAAGTGCGCGCCACGATCACCGCCCGGCCAGCAGGCCGTGCCGAGCAAAAGGACGTGACATGCCATCGATCAAACGGATCGCCATCCGCACCGCTCTGATTGCGGCCCTGGGGGCCGCAGCGCTCACCGGCGGATCCAGCACAGCCTTCGCGGACGCCCAGTACTGGAATTACAAGTGCGACGACGGACGGGCCTGCGTCTACGTGAAATCGACCGGACAAGTCTGGAACATCGAGCACTGCGGGCTAACCGGCCTCCACGACTACTTCAACTATGCCCAGGCTCACGGTAACGCTTTCCAGATCGTCTACGGACCTACCCCGACCTACCCCAGGGAGCGTTACGACTTTGTCCCGCAATGGAGCCAGCGGCTACTTGGCGGGGAGCTGTTGGCCACAGCCGTATACGTATACTGCTGAGGGGTGACAGCAGATCTCCACCCCGCGCCTTTCCCGATGAATGTGATCGGACCTGGTCATTCACGAAAGAAAACCCTCGAGCTGGGATGATTCAGGTTTCTCCACAGCACCGTTCACCCAGCTCAGAGCCAGATCCGAGCAAACTCCACAAGGCCTGTTCGGCCTCGCAGCCTCCGATCCGACACTCCCTCGCCTATCGACCCGCTCGCAGCAGACCAAACCACGCGCTGGAGGCAATCCGCGCCACCCGAGGCCTCTGTGACCGACGTCGGCGCGCGAGGGTTCGCAGGGATCAGATGACGTCGATCAGCCCGGCGGACAGCACCGGCGACTGTGGCGGCGCGGTGACCTGCGCCCATGCCTGCCAGGTGCCTTCCGGCCGGAAGGTCGTCCCGTTGGGGCCGAACAGGATCGCGCGGTCGCGCCTTTCACGGTGACGGACAGGGGATCCCGCTCGGCGTCGGCCCAGTCGTTCTCGACCGGCTCCATGCCCGGCGCGGTGAACGCTATCTCCACCTGCTCTGTGCCGCTCGCCCCGCGAATCCAGAACGGCAGCCACTCCCGCGACAGCGACGAGATCATCTCCACTGGGGCTCCTGATGACACTACGCTTGTCGGCGGCGCCGAGCTGGGGTTCGCCGAACTGCTGGACAATCCGGTCGAGGTCGCCGGCGGGGGATATCGTCGCCTCGAACCCGCCAGGCGAATTCTTGGCCGCCGACGAGTGATCACGATCATGCCGAGCGTCTCCTGTTGACGTGGTGTACAGCGGGCGCGAAGCGCATCACGGGCTTCAACTCACGGCGGTCGTGGAATGCTCTGCGTGGTGATCGCCCCCGGCCAGGAGGTTCCTCGTGTTCCACAAGATCGTGCGAGCCCTCACCCGGAGCACTCCAGACCAACGGCAGGCAGCCGAGGACGATGCGTGCGCCTACGGAACACAGTTGCTCAGCGAGGCCCGCGAGGAGCTCAACAGGGCGGACACCAAGGCCCAGGTCCTTCTTGGCATCGTTGGCATCGGCCTCGGCGCCGTCACAGGCGGCCTGCTCGCGGGAAGCTGGTCACCTTTCGCGATATCCAATGCCATCGAGTGGCTGTGGTGGGCAGGGGCCGCGGCAGCTCTGGCATCCGTGGTGGTACTCGCCGGCGCGGTCTATCCGCGGTTGGATCGACGGAAGGGGAGCGGTGCCGTCATGTACTACGCCGATGTCTTCCACCTCGACTCCACGGCGGCAGTCGCCAGCGCCCTGAGACGGTCCTCAGCACTGGACCTGGAGCGGGTCGCTGATCAGCTGTACCGGGTCAGCCACATCGTCGGGCGGAAGTACCGCCTCATCCGCTGGGGGTTCTGGCTACTTCTCGGTGGCATGGCGGCCACAGTGAGCGCGGCGCTCATCAACGTCGTGCTCGCCGGGTCTCCGCCGTGACCGCGCAGTCGCTGGATGACGCCGCTCCGGCGAGCACCTCACGCTCGTCCGGCGAGCACCTCATGCTCGTCCGGCGAGCACCTCACGCTCGGCCTACCAGCAGCGTGTCGTCCTCCAGCGGTGGAACGGGCAGGCCGAGAAGTTCCAGGGTCCTGCGGAGCACAGTTTCGTTGCTGACGACGAAGTTGAGCATGTCCTCCCTCTCGTACCGCTGCATGATCGTGTCGACGGTGCCGAGCAGTTGCTGTGCTCCCTGCTGCCGCTGCTCGACGAGTTCCGCGATGATCTGCGGTAGTTGGTCCGGGGAAACAGCCAGTTTGATCGCGTGCTCCACCTGAGCGCTTCCCACCACGGCGGTCAGAAAATCCTGCCATTTCTGCCGAACCTCGTCGGTGCTCTTGATCTGGAGCAGCGCCGCGGCGGCGTCGGCTCTGATGTCATGCTGTTTTTTGTGGGCATCCCGGTTGAGCTGGCGTACCTCCTCGGGAACATTGACCTCGGCTCTGACCGCCCACCGGTAGACACCCGTCAGCGAGCCTGAGATCGCTCGGAGTCTGTCGTTCGTGGCCTGCTCCGCCCCGCCCGCCGCGGTGATCTCGAAGTGCCGAGTGGTCGAACGTACCTCCTGACACGCGCGCTGGAGGACCGCCTCCGCCTCGGGTACTTCATCGCTGAGGAGGGCTCGGGCCCGTTTCCCGCCCGAGGTCGCGGTTCGGAACAGGGTGACGGAGAAGTCGTAAGCGTCACCTTTGGCGGGCGAGGCCAGAATAAAAGGCTCGATGTCGACGGGCGGTTCGGCCTCGGGCTGGATCTGCTGGACGTTGTAGAGCAAGGGTGCCAGCCATTTGCGCATGAGATCAGCTCCTGTGAACGAGTTGACGCAGGTGATGGTGAAGTTCGGCGGAGATTTCGCCCTGGTGCCGCCAGAACCGGAGGTAGAGCAGGGCCCGCTCGGTGTTCCGCCCATCGGTCAGACTGAAGATCTGATCCGTGATCTCCCGTACAGTGGGCCGCTCGTCGTAATGGCGCAGCCATTCGTTCAGCAGCAGGTCCCAGGACTCGGGCACGGCCAGGCGCCCCTCCTCCTCGTAGCTGAGCGCATTGCGCCAGAGCATCACCAGGGAGGGATGGGGATCGAGCTCGCTTAGACGCGGCCGCTCGGAACTCGAAACGGGGAGCGCGGCAAGTCGTCCGAAGGCGAGGGCGGCGCCGCGACGACCGGCCGGTCCTCCGTCACGAACCCAGCCGGCGAGATGGTCCATGATGGTGGGCGCGGTGTCCCCGCGATAGAGGTACGCGATGGACTGTGCCACGTCGTGGTGGAACTTGACGCCCCTGTTCAGGACCAAGGTCCGGAACGCGGCGAGGGCTTGGTCAGGTGCGGAGAGACCAACGGACGAGGCGTAGGCGCGGATCGCGATCGCCTTCTTCACGTCGTTGCTACGGATCATCAAATCAAGATGAACGTGGACACGGCGTGTCATCGATGGGTCCTCGGCGGCGGCTTCCAGCGCCAGAGCGGCGAGCTGATGATCCCGGGACCGGCGGGAGCGACTCCACACCTCCAGGAACCGCTCGTTCACGAGGGCGAAGTCGAAGGTCGCAAGCTTTCCGACCGCGTGCCCCACCTTGATCCTCGTATGCCACGATCCCTCACCGCCGAGCCAGTTCAGCCAGTCGACCAACGAGTCTCGGATGGTTGGCTGGTCCTCCCAGATCACGCGCAGCATGACGGCTGCCAGCTCGGGGCGTCTCAGCCTTATGCTTCGCCCGCCCCCGGGCCCGCCGGGTGTGGCCTCGGCATCCACGTAACTCAGCCAGGCCGGTAGCTTCTCCCAGAGCTGGACCGGTTTCGGCGAATGATCACGACGCCACTTCTCGTCGAGACGTTCGGCCAGTGCCAGGGCCGCGCCGGAGATTTCCGCCTCGGGCAGTCCGTGAAGTACGGCGATGCTGGTCATGAAACACCGGCCCAAAGTCGGCCTGCGCTTGTCGAGGTCTTCACCCACCTTCGCGCGCATTCGATGGAATCGCCGATTCAGCATGGTCTCGATGGAGCTGCCGGACTCCACCGTGACGGCCACCTGCCTAACGAGTTCGACCACCTGCCAGGGCGCGGAGAGGGCGCGGAGCTCCTCGTCCAGAGCCCGCTGATCGTCTGAGGCAAGCCGTGCGCCCGATACCTGAACGGACAGATGCTTGGCGAATATCCGGCGGTTCGGCGGTGGATCGTGCTCGATCACGGGCGCGATGGAGGACCGGATGTGCTCCGGCACCAGGACGATCATCCTGCAGTCGGCGTTGACGCCGGCACGCTTGAGACTCGTGGTAACCCTGTCCACGGCGTCAGGCGTATCGACCAGATCCAGCAAATAGCCGTGCCCCGATTCCAGCTTCCAGTCGCGGGGATTCGGTGTGCTCGCGCCGTGTGGAATGATCCAACTTGCCCTGCCGGCCCAGTCGAGCAGCGCCGCCAGGGCGGTGGTCGCTTTTCCCGTCTCTGCCGCGCCACCGAGCAGGACCAGACGTTGGCTGTCGAGCAGCCTGCGTGTTTCGGTTTGCGACTGGGTTGGTACCAGCGTTCGCCGTAGGTCCTCGATCTCGTTTTCCGTCAGTTCGTGGATCGTCGCTGTCGGTTGTGGCCGCCCCTGGCCTACGTGGATGTCGCCCTGGGCGAACCAGATATTTCCTTTCTTGACGCGGTTGCTCACGCGGCCGATCAGGTCCCGGGTGCCGGGGCTGGGCAGTTCGTCGGCGTACAGGTCGTCCAAGCTCTGCCGGCGCTCCTGCCACTCCTGCCGGGAGGCGGTCATTTCATGACGGATTGATTTATTGTCGGGTTCTTGGAATGTTTCGTCTTCCTCCTCAGACGAGGTGTCCTCGACCTGCGGTTCTTCCGGCTGTGGGGTATCGGAACTCGATTCCTCAGGCGGGGAGTCGCTCATTTCTTCCTCCGCTTTGAGTCATGAGTGACGTTGATGTCCCCTTGCGCGAAGAGAATGTCGCCTCTCTTGACCTGGTTCGTGATCGACCCGCTCCCCGGTGGCGGTTGTGACGGAGCGTCCTTTCTGGCCTGCGGGGGCTCCGGAATCTCCATGTCATGCACGTCGAAGTGCGGCACGTACAGGTAGGCCGGATATTCTTGCCTCTTCTCCGCTACCGCGACCTCCAGGAACTCTGACGGTCTCGGCCGTCCCGGTCCCTGTGACACGTAGTCGCGGAACACCTCCCGCGAGATGATCAGCGCCAGGTCGGCGTCGCGGAAGGTGTCGAGCGCGGTCCGGATCGGTGACGAATCACGCAACCTCGCGGGCTGTACCGCGTGCTGCCCAGGCCATCCGGCCGCACCGTCCAACTGCAGCGGTCCGACGTGGACAGCCAGCCGTACTCTCATCCGGGCCCAGGTAGGATCGCCGCGGCGGCTGTTGTGCGCCGCGATGGCCATGTCCAGCTCGGTCAGGAACTGGTCGAGGAGAAGAGGAATCGTAACGAGAGGGCCCGGTTCGGCGGGAAGGACGGCGGTCAGCGAATCACCGCCCACCTGGCGCGACCACGACTCCTGGTCCAGCTGAACGCGATCCGCCGCCGTCTCGATGGCGCTGATCAGGCCGGACTGGAGGGTGCGCTGCTGGGCGTCGGTACGGCCGCCGTAGTTCTCGATATCGGCTGTGAGCAGGACGCGGTAATCGTGCGTGACCATGGCATCTCCAATGAGCGGGTGGGCTCAACGGTGAGGTACGACCCGCCGGGAGAAGCCTTAGAAATATGGCTTGGCGAGGAACGGGAGGTCGGCGAGCGCAGTCAGCCCTGCCAGGTCCTTCACCACCACGTCGCGATGCCCTCGCCGGATGACCCCCTCTGCGGCCAGTTCGCGCAGCGCCTTCTGCGTCGTGATCTCCTTGGCGCCCACCAGCATGCCAAGCTCGGCTCTCGTAAGCGGGACTCCGATGCTCACGCCGTCATCCGTGGTGCGGCCATGCCGCGAGATCAACGCGATCAGCACGCGCGCCAGGCAGATCTTCGTCTCGTACCCGGCGAAGTCGAGCCGCCGCTGATTGGCCCAACGCAGCCGGTCGGCCACGACCTGTGTCAGCGCCAGCGCCGCGGCCGGGCGCCGGGTCACGAAAGAGCGGAACACCGGGCCCTTGACCTGTTGGCAGACCGCGCGCCCGCAGGTCGTCACGGTCGCCGACCGCGGCGACCCGTCCATGGCGGCCATATCGCCCACGATGTCGCCCGACACCCGGATCGCCAGCGTCGCCTCAACACCGTTCTCAACGCCCCCGGTCACCTTGACCAGCGCGTCCAACAGAATCCAGACCGATGTGCCGCGCTCTCCCTGGCTGATCAGCACGTGCCCGGGCGGGAGCGCGCGCAAGCTCCCGAGCTCAAGGAGCTCCGAGCGTAGCTCGTCCGTCAGACGGTGCATGAAGGTGCCGGTCGGCCATCGGTTGGGTGCCAAAGTTCTCCTCCAGCAGGCGAGACCTCACACATATGCCAGCCGAGTCGTCTCAGCAAGGGGCTCATATGTTCGTGAAGCTCAGCCTTATCGGTGGGGTTCCCGAGGCTCAACGTCGGTCCCCTTCTCTCCCGATCCCATGGCAGGCGACGTACATCAACCTGCGATCCGCAGGGATGCGCGGTTGGCAGGCCTTGGCGTACGGGCCCTGGCACGCAAGTACGGCGTGCATCGTCGGACGGTGCGGGAGGCGTTGACCTCGGCGTGGCCGAAGCCCAGGAAGAAACTGCCGGCGCGGCGGAGCAGGTTGCCGTTCAAGCCGGCGATCGATCAGATCTTGTGGGCGGATCTGGACGCGCCGCGTGGCCTATCCGGGCGCTGGCTGGCGCGCACGGCCTGGCGGGCGGGACCGCAGTTCACGCCGGTCGACCGCTGGCTCCATGTGGAGCGGCGGCAACTGACGACGAAGGCCATCGCCGACGCAGTGAACATGACCCGGGAGCGCGCCAAACCACCCAGGCCGATGGCGCACGACTTCCGCAGTACGTTCATCGGCGACCAGCTCGACTCGGGCACCGATCTGGCGCCGATCTGGCCACGGTTCAGGCGCTCGTCGGGCACGCGAGCCCAACGACGACCGCGCGGTACGACCGCCTTGACCAGACGGGCCGCCGTGGCGCGGCTGCGCATCCCGGCTGGAAGACCCGGAGGCCCCGTGACCGAGCTGGTCCGTTGTGATGCGAGCGGCGGTCACTACATGGAAGGGCGGTGTTGATCAATTGGTAAGAATAGACGCGGCCGTTCGAGCAGCTCTTTGTTGAAACGTACTCCGCTTTCGTGCTCAATAATGGCCATGCAGATGGCGTTGACGTTTCCTACTTCCTCTATGTCATCATATAAAGGTGCGAGGAGTGGCGCATATGGCGTTAGGGGTCCGAGGAAATCTGTCCAGGGGGTGAAAGGTATGGCGAGCGGTTCCGGGAACCGTACTTCCCCTTCGGCGTCTCCGTAGCGGGCGTACAGAGTGGTATTGCCTTCGATGTCGTCGGCGAGGTACCAATGCCTGAACCCTTGGCCGGCCAGGCGATCGGTCGCCTCTTTGCGATCGGGGCCGGGGTTGACCGCGTCGAGCGTGACGATAGCGTCGCCGACTGCTATCAGGGTGAGATCATCGGGTTGGACGTGTTCAGGGGTCCGTAGCGCGGCAGGGTCCAATTGCAGTCGGTGGATGGCCTCCGCCGGCGCCAGTTGGCCGGAATCAGGAATGGTCACCGTGTATGCGAAAGCGTCGAGAGTTAAGGCATTGAGTATCTCTTCGTATTTTTCAACCAAATGATCTAGCATGCGCATCTCCTGCTTGAAGTCGACGTCTCGGGGATGAGCGGGCCCGCCCATCCCCGGGGACAGTTAAAGGCGGGCAGGCTGCCGAGGCGTTGATCTTCAGCAATGAGCGTCCCCGGCCAGCGCCCCCCGGAGATATTCCATATCGGCGCCAAGGGCCTTCCGGGTCGTCAGCCGTAACACAGGAGCGAGCAGCGGACTGCGTAGATCCAGGTCGATCCGGTGGAGGATTCGGGTCCCGTCCGGTACGCGATCGAGCCGGAAGCTGAGTTCGGCCCGCCGGAACAGGCGGGACTCCAGCAGCACGAAGACCAATTCCCGCTCGGCGTCGTACTGAGTGATGCGGAACCGCTGGCGTTTGCCCGACGGCGCGATGGTCATCGCCTCGTATCCCACGCCGACCGGCGCGGTCGACAACGGGACCACCTCCGCGATACTGCGGTCCCAGCGGGGCGCGGTCAGCGGATCACCGAGAAAGCGCCACACCTGCCGGATGTCCTGCGGGACGACAATGGACGAGTTGAGCTGCATCAGATGACTGCCTCCTTCACAGGATGGGGCGGAGCACCGCGCAGCGCGACTGCCCGAGCCGCAATATCCGCTTGGCACAGGGGTTGCCCCACTCGATCCTGCACCGCCGTGACCGGAACGGGGTCGGGTTGGGCGAAGTAGTTGGCGAGAACGAGCTTCTCCATGAATAGGAGCGGGTCACCTTCGAGCGGCAACGGAAGCGAGAGCCAGGCGGGCATGCGCACCTCCTCAGCCCGGGCGTCGCCTACTCTGGCCTACGTGATTATCGGCAACGTTGGATGAGGAGTGTCCATTAGTTCGTCGTCCAGGCGGACGCCGCTTTCCAACTCGACTACCGCTAGGCATGCCGCAGTGATATCTATCTCGGCTTCCACTACCTCGCTGTCGTAGCCGGCCGCGAGCAGTTTCCGGTAACCGATCAACGGGCCGAGCCGCTCTGACCGCTGAGCGAAGGGTATGTCTATCGGCTGTGGGTGATCTAGATCTCCTTCCATTTCCCCATACCGAACGTACATGCTGGTGTTGCCCTCGATGTCGACGGACACATACCAGTGCCGGAATCCCACGCCGGATAGCCGGTTACTTATCTCCTGGCGCTCCTCTCCTGGATTCGTCCAGTCCAGAGTAACGATGCCGGTATCAACCTGGTAGAGATGAAGGCCGCCAGGGCCGTGAAAGTCCTCGTAGCCCTTCAGCGCGAGCGGATCAAACCCTAGGCGCCGCACCGCGTCGCCAATGAGGAGCATGCCGGAGTTGGGAAGAGTTACTGTGTATGCGAAGGTGTCAAGGTCATTCAACATGTCACGGTAACGAGCGACGATTTCATCGAACACGAGTCCGACAACCTTTCGAAACGAATAAGGATGTCCCCCAGGACAGTGGCGACAACATGCCCGGCCCTTCGACCTAATCGAGTAAGGATGACATGGAGGTCCTCACCGTGATCGATTCCTCCATCGATCTCCTGAGCAAGATGATCATGATCCTCTAGGAGACATCGTAGGGCGTTTACACCTGCTTGTTCTATGCGGAGACTCGGTCGATAGTTGCCACAGGCACCTCTCACGCCATCTGTCCGCGACCATACCTGTAAAGACCGACATTCCGGATCGGCTCAGGGAAGCTGACAAGCTGCGGGCAACGTGTCTGGCGAGAAAGGCCTGCAGGCCGATAGCTATGTAGCACGTGATCGCTGCCATTGGCGGGGGTCGGCTCGTGCATTCGATCTGGTGCCGATTCTAGGCGAGGCGAGTGATCGCTAAAGGGAGGTGCAAGGTTCGGCAGTCGCAGGCCACAGCCGACCGAGAAGTCGCGCTGTGCCCGCAGCCGCCGAGCCCGCATGTGCAGACCCGCGTCAACTCAGCGTAGACGCGAGGGGTGCAACCTGGCTCACAACTGGTCCACAGCTAGCGAGCGTCAATGAGAACAGGCAGGACTCCATGAGACTGGAGGCCCGCCCGTACATGAGGTTCGAATCCTACAGGGGGTACACGATCTTGAGCAGCGGTTCCGGCCGCTGACCAGGGCGAACATCGTAATGGGCGGGCATCGCATCGGCCCCGGGCCTTCCGGCGACCGTGGCCCCGATCGGGCGATCCGCGGACGGCCTACCGATCGGCGCCCAGCTGATCGGACCGATGTTCGAGGACCGCACCCCGATCCAGTTCGCCGAGCTCCTGGAACGGGAGTTCGGCGGCTTCAGCCCCCGCCGCTCGCCCGCTAACCGTATTGATCCGCAGGATTGTTGACACGGGTGATCGGTGGGTGGCCGCCGACTGCGGTGCGCGTTCTGCTTTGCCGCCGGCCTAGGGCCGGTAGGGGCGGGTGTACTTGCCACGGCTCCCAGATCGGTCAGGGCTTGGTGCCAGGCGATGCCGCTGCGGCAGGCCAGGGCGTTGTCGGTGAGCACGCGTTGGATGCGGATGATGCCCAAGGCGGCGAAGTAGGCGGCGGCACGGCGTAGGAGGGCGGCGTAGAACTTTTCTGGCGGAGAACACCTGCTCATGCGCGGATTGGCTCCGCACACCCTCAACCGCTCGCGAGGCCGGGGCGGCCGCCGTCACCTGCCCTGGGCAGTGCCTGGTGCCGTGGATGGGGCAGCATCCCTTTACGAGGGTTTGTAACTTTGGTTGCCGCGGCAAGCGACCTTATGCAGTAGTGCGGCGGCCGTAGCAGCCGGTCTGATGGAGGCCTGGGACGGCGGTGAGCTCGCGTACCGCCTATGTCCAGGTCGAAAACGGAGCAGGCGCTTGATCACAGCACGAGATCTGGCATCCGCCTGTTGATCAGAGGTTATCGGGAGCGCTCGTCGTCGGGTGCCACGGCTTTTCCGACGATGAGGAGGAAGAAACACATGGAGGCACCGGGTGCGGAAACTGATTCTGGGTTTTTACGTCTCGCTCGACGGTTAGAGCGCTGACAGAGACAACGGAATACGGGACGTCATGATGAGCATCGACGACCCCGAGCAGGAGGAGTATTTTGTCAGCCGGCTGTGGGAGGCCGGGGCCTTCCTCATGGGCCGTAACACCTACGAGGCCATGGCCGGATACTGGCCCGGCTCCAACCATCCGTCTGCCAGGGCCATGAACGAGATCCCCAAGGTCGTGTTCTCCCGCACGCTGAAATCGGCCGACGACTGGCCCGAGACCCGGAGCGCCGGCGGTGACACGGCGGAAGAGATCGCCAGGCTCAAGGCCGAGCCCGGCAAGGACTTCGTCGCCGCCGGCGGCACCGCGTTCTTGCACTCCCTGATCAAGCTCGGCGTGGTCGACGAGTATCGGCTGTGGGTGCTGCCCGCCGTCACGGGCAACGGCGCGCCGCTGTTCCCCGAACTGGATCAGCCCGTGAACCTGCGCTTGGTGAAAAGCACGGCCTTCCCGTCCGGAATTCTCGAATTGGTGTACGCGCCGACCGACAAGTAAGACTCAGCAAGCCGTGCCTGTGCCAGATGATCGCCTGGGGCCGAGCGTTGCGGCCACTTCGTCACCAGCACGCGACCGCGTAGCGATTGCGAGGGACGTTCTCCCCGCAGAACCAGTCCGGATTGACAAAGAAAGGGATTTCACCATGACCGAACCCCACGTTTCACCGATCGGCGACGCGGCCAAACCCCCCGTCGCCGACCGGGCCGCGTTCCAGGCCGAACTGGACCGGCTTCGGACCCGGGAAAAGGCCCACACCCGCGAGGGCGACGCGATCGCCGCCGCCCGCCGCCGCCTGCCGATGGTCCAGGTCGATCCGCGGACCCCGCTGATCGGGGCGGACGGCCCGGTGCCGCTGATCGACCTGTTCGCCGGCCGGTCCCAGCTGATCGCCTACTTCCACATGTGGCACCCCGGTCGGCCCGCCGCGCAGCAGTGCGAGGGCTGCACCTTCAGCACCTCCCACGTCACCGAGCTGGCCTACCTGCACTCCCGCGACGTCAGCTACGCGGTCCTGGCTGAGGGCCCGTACGAGGAGGCCTCGCGCTACCACGACTTCATGGGTTACCCCGTCCCGTGGTACTCGGTGCCGCACGAGTCCGTGGAGCGGCTGATCGCCGGCCGGCATTTCGGCATCTTGGCCTGCTATCTGCGCGACGGCGAGCAGGTGTATGAGACCTACTGGACCACCGCCCGCGGCAATGAGGCGATGGCACCGTCGTACGGACTGCTGGATCGCACCGTCTACGGACGGCAAGAAGACTGGGAGGACTCGCCGAAGGGCTGGCCGCAGCGCTGGGGCTCCATGGGCGGCCAGTTCCAGCAGGACGGCCGCCCGACCGCCCAGTGGCCGCGCCTGCAGGCCGGCCGCGACGACGACCTCGGCCCGATGCCGGACGGATGGACCAGGTGTTCCTGCTCGCTGCACGGTGAACCACCGGCCGCGGCGACGCCCTGACCGGTTGCGGACCCGACGAGGGTGAAGAGGGCATCATGCCTCTCCTCCACACGGTGGGAATATCGGTCGGCTGCGTCCTGGCCCTCGTGCCGGCCCTGTTGCCCCCTGTAGGACCCGCCCGGAGGTGGCCGCACGTCGTCATGGCGCTCGGTATGGCGGCCGGGCATCTGGGCGGGTTGTTTCTCTTGGTCGGGGTCCTCGCGTTGCTGGCGGCCGGCTGGCTGTGCGGTTCCCCCTCCCGCCGCGTGGAGAGTGGTCATCACATCCAGGACTTCGTGGCCATGTCCATCCTCTTGGCGTTGACGGCGTTCGGCGGACCTCCTCTCGGCGGCACTCCCGCTGGGCACGCGCACGCAGGCGGTTCGCTGGCGACCGTGGGCCTGCTCATCGGATTGATCTGGACCTGCGCCCGGCTCATCCGCGTTCTGCCGGAGCGGGACGGGAAGCGAAGGGTGAACGGCCAGGATCTGTGCTCGGCCGGAATGGCGGCCAGCATGACGTTCATGGCCGCGTTGCCATCGTGATGGGTCGGAGCCGCGCGCGCACCTCAGATGGGTCGCGGCCGGGCTCCATCGGGGCCCGGCCGAGCCTGCAGCCAGCGCAGGATCTCGCAAGGGACGAGGTCAAAGGCGGTGGGGTCAAGAGCGCGGCGCTAAGGGCCCGATCCTCCCGTGCTCAGTCTGCTCGCCGGTCTGCGGGCACGAGGACGTCGATGATGGCGTGGACGCGCTGGGCGCGATCGGGGACGAGCACGGTGGGCTCGGTGAGGTAGTCGACCCATGCTTCGATTTGCGCGGCACCGCAGAACATGTGAGCCAGTCGCACAGCCAGCGAGCTACAACGAGAACGGGCGGGACTCCGTGAGACTGGAGGACCGCCCGTTCGTACGCTGTTTGCCCTGGTCGGCGGCCGGAACCGCCGGTCAAGATCGTGTGCCCCCTGTAGGATTCGAACCTACGCACCCGGCTCCGGAGGCCGGTGCTCTATCCCCTGAGCTAAGGGGGCTCAACGAGTGATAAGGCTACCAGTATCAGGCCACCACTCCGCACCACGATAAAGGTCCAGCCACACATCCGAGGAAAACCCCACGTGACCGCGCCACTACGGGTAGCTTTGCGGCCGTGGGCGAGGTTCTTGGCAGGGTACTGGTCGTGGACGATGACGAGGTCATCCGTCAGTTGATCGCGGTGAACTTGAGCCTGGAAGGGTTCGAAGTCGCCACCGCCACCGATGGGCAGGACTGTCTCGAGCGGGTGCTCGATGTCATGCCCGATGTCATCACGCTTGACGTGATGATGCCGTTTCTTGACGGCTGGGTGACAGCGCAGAGGCTGCGTACCGATGAGGCGACCAGTCACATCAAGGTCGTGTTGATCACGGCGCGGGCGCAGGACGATGACAAGAGGCGGGGGCGAGGGATCGGCGTCGACGCCTATCTCACCAAGCCGTTCGACCCGGCGGAGCTCATTGAGGTGGTCCGCGATCTTGCGGCGGGAAGCCGGGTCTGAGCCCCTGAGGTGTCAGTGGCCCCGCGACCAGCGCGGGGCCACAGGCTCAAGTGCAGGGGCGCGGGGGCATAGAGCAAGAGCAGCGCGCGAAGGACGTCGGGGCTACAGCAGTGCGCGAGTCCGAGCCTCTGCCGCCGCCTGTGTACGTGTAGAGACCTCCAGCTTGCCCAAGATGTTGGACACGTGCACGCTCACCGTCTTCTGCGCGATGAACAGCCGTTCCGCGATCTCTCGGTTGGTCAACCCCTCCGCCACCAGTCGCAGCACCTCGGTCTCCCGTGCCGTCAGGCCGCCGTCGCCATGGCCGCCGCCGCCGGTGGTGAAGCGGGCTCGGCGGGCGAAGTCGCTCAGTGCGGTCTCCAACGGTGTGGCGCGGAGTTTGCCGGCTGCCTCGCGGGCCAGGTCCCACTCCGCCTGGGCTTCTGTACGGGCGCCTGCTGCCAGCAAGGCCTCCGCCAGGCGCCAGCGGGCGCGGGCCGCCTCATAGACGAAGCCGAAGTCGAATGCCGCCACCACACGGCGCCACAGCTCGACGTCGAGGCGGCCGTGGACGCGGTGCCATTCGGCCTCCGCTCGCAGCGCCCAGGCTTGGCCTTCTGGGCCCATCGGGCCGCGGTCGCCCACTGGGCCGCTTTCTACGGCGAAGCGGACGCGGTTGAGGAGGTCGTCGGCGCCCTCCACCTGGCCCAGGTCGGCTAGGGCCCATAGGCCGATGGCGGCGACGCGCAGGGTGCCTGTTTCGCCGGGTTCGAGGGTGGCCATGGCGGCTTCTACGTGTTCCAGGGCGAGGGCGGGCTCGCCGCACCAGAGGGCGTGCTCGGCGGCCATGCCTCGGGACATGTAGGCGACGAGGAGGTCGGACCAGAACGGGCGTAGCCAGTTGAGGCGGCCTTCGACGGCTGGCAGGCCGCGGGCGACCTCTACGAACAGGGCGAACGATGACAGGACTGCTTCTGGCAGCGTGCCGACGCGGGCGCCGAAGCCGGCGGCGGTGGCTTCGGCTTCGTCCCATTCGCCGGCCACGTAGTGGATCAGGAAGCGGAGGAAGCGCAGGTCGGTGCCGTAGGTGCTCCAGTTGAGGCCGGTTTCGACCGCCAGCTGGATGCCCGCGTCGGCGATCTCGGCCGCCTCTACGAGCGAACCCTGCTCGTAGAGGATGCGGGCGTAGTGGAAGCGGGCACGGAGGTCCATGGCCAGGTGGCCGGTGTTCGCGGCGGAGGCGGTCTGGGCGAGCGAGCGGGCCCGGGTCATGTCGCCTTCGTGTTCGGCGTGCAGGGCCAGGGTGAGCAGGGCGCCCGCTTCGGCGTCGCGGGCGCCGGCGGCCCTGGCCGTCTCGATGGCGCGGCGGGCGATGTCCTCGGCTTCGATGTGGCGGGCGGACCAGGTGATCGTGCGGGCGTGGGTGGCCAGGGCTCGGGCGAGGGTGGGCTGGTCGGCGGCGGCTTCGACGGCGCGTTGGGCCGCGGCGATGGCGCCGTCCTGGTCGTCGAGCTCGACCAGGTAGTAGGCGAGCCGCTCGTTGACCTCGGAGGTCGGAGGCAGGGCGCGCAGTTGCTGGACGGCGCGGTGGTTGTCGCCGCTGTCGGCCGCCATGACCGCGCTGCGGAAGGCCAGCGCGGCCCGGTCCTCACCGGCGAGCTCGGCGGCGTCGGGGACTCGGTCCCACAGGCTCAGCGCCCGGTCGTAGTGGCTGTGGGCTTCTGCGGGCGCGCCCAGGCGCTCGGCCAGCCGGCCCGCCTGCGCCGAGGCGGCCAGGGCGCCCGCCAGGTCGTGGCCGGCCAGGTGGTGGTGGGCGAGCTCGGCGGGTGAGGTGAGCAGGCGCGCGAAGTCGGCGTGCAGTCTGCTGCGCTCGCCGGGCAGCAGGTCGGTGTAGGCGGCTTCCTGCAGCAGGGCGTGCCGGAAGGCGTAGCCGTAGCCGTCGACGCGGAGCAGGCCGCGCGAGACGATCTCGCGTACGGCCTCCTCGAAGTCGGCCAGCGGGAGCCCGGAGACCTCGCGCAGTAGCTCGTCCTCGACGCGGCGGCCGGCGACCGCGGCGGCGCGCAGCACGCGCTGGCCGGGCTCGGACAGCACCTCGACCCGGGACATCAGCAGGCTGGCCAGCCCGTCGGGCAGGGTGTCGCCCTCTGCCATGGCGGCGAACAGTTCCTCGGCATAGAACGGGTTGCCGCCGGCCCGGGTGACGATCACGCCGAGCTCCTGAGCGTCCACCTCACCCAAGGTCGCCACGTAGTCGGACATCTCGCCGGAGTCGAGAGGGCCCAGCTCCAGGTGGGTGACGCTGGGCAGGCGCTTCAGCTCGGCCAGCACCGACCGCAGGGGGTGACGGCGGTGCAGGTCGTCGGTGCGGTAGGTGCCGACGACGCACACGCGCTCGCTCTGCACCATGCGGCTCAGGAACACCAGCAGGTCACGGGTCGAGCGGTCGGCCCAGTGCAGGTCCTCGATCACGAACAGCACCGGCTGGACCTCGGCCAGCAGCCCCAGCAGCGAGCCGAACAGCCGCTGCTGCGTGAGCCCGGCCGGAGGCGCGCTCTCCACGCCCGGCAGCAGCTGGCCGAGCAAAGGATGGGCGGCGGCCGCCTCGCGGACGGCGGGCTCGGCGCCGCGCAGGGCGTCGGCGAGCGGGAGGTAGGGCAGGGTGTCGCCGAGCTCGGCGCACTGTCCGACCAGCACGTTGAAGCCACCGGAGCGGGCCGCGGCGACCAGCTCGGCCACCAGCCGGGTCTTGCCGATGCCGGCGTCGCCGCCGACGAGCGCCACCTCGGCGGTGCCATGGGCGGCGGATTGGAGCACGAGCGCGAGTCTCGCCAGCTCAGCCGCGCGCCCGACCAGGAGACCCTTCACGGCAGCAACTATGCCACGCCTGGCCGACATTCCGATTGGTCCAGGAACGGGGTACCCGATTGGCTCTCAACAGCGGGCCAAAGCCGCTTTACGCTTATATTTCATGATCCCTTGGTCCACGTACGTGCTCTTCGTGGGCGCCTCGCTCGCGCTGGTGCTCATCCCCGGCCCGAACCACCTCTACATCACCGCCAGGGGCCTTTCCCAGGGCCGGGCGGCGGGGCTGGCCAGCGCGTTCGGTGTGGAGACCGGCACGCTGGTGCACATCGCGGCGGCCGCGGCCGGGCTCTCGTACCTGATCACGAGGTCCGCGACGCTGTTCGGGATCGTCAAGTGGGCGGGAGTCGCCTATCTCGTCTATCTGGGGGTACGCGCGCTCACCGGCAAGGAGCCGGCCGAGTCCGAGGTGCCGCGGCCGGCGCAGCCGCTCGGCAAGGTGTTCCTCGAAGGCGTCGTGGTGAATCTGCTCAACCCCAAGGTCACGCTGTTCTTCCTGGCGTTGCTGCCGCAGTTCGTGAAGCCGTCGGCGGGGTCGCCGGCGCTGCAGATCGTGGTGTTCGGTGTCACGCTGCTGGTGCTGGGGGTGCTTTCCGACCTGGTGTACGCGTTCACCGCCGGGGCGCTCGGCAGCCGCCTCGTCAGGAGGGCCCGGGGGCTGCGGCTCTTCAGCGGGGTGGTGTACCTGGGGCTGGGCGTGATCACGGCGTTCGCCGGGAGAAAATGACCGCATGGCGCCGAGGAAGCAGCAGGAGATCTTCGATGCGACGCTGTTGCTGGTCGCGGAGAAGGGCTATGACGGTCTGACCGTCGAGGGAGTGGCCGAGCGGTCCGGCGTCAACAAGACGACGATCTACCGGTGGTGGCCGTCCAAGGCCGCGCTGCTGGGGGCTGCGCTGGTGGAGGCGGAGGCGCTGGAGTTCGAGGCGCCGGACACCGGGAGCCTGCGTGGCGATCTCGTCGCGCTCGTGGAGGGGATCCGCCGGCTGCTCACCCAGCCGCCGGCCAGGGACATCGCGGTGGCCGCGCTCGGCGCCGCCGTACGCCATCCCGAGCTGGACGCGCGGAAGTTCTTCGCCGACCGGTTCGCGCGGGAGCGGCAAGTCTTCGAGCGTGCGGTACGGCGGGGGGAGCTGAAGCGGTCGGTTGACCCGATGCTCGTGGTCGATCTGCTGGCCGGGGCGGTGTGGATCAGGGCGGTGTTCCGGGGGTTGCCGCTCACGGACGCCTTCGCGAGCCAGGCGGTATCCGTGGTGCTCGATGGTGTCATCCCCTAAGGGACAACTACGCTAGCCAGGCGGTGTCCGTGGTGCTTGGCGGTGGTGTCATGTCTTAGTGAGATAAATCCGGACCGCCCATGCGGCCGGTCAGAGGGCCTCGGCCAGTGCGGCTGGGATGCGGTCCAGCACCGGGTACGACATCAGCCCATAGGCGTAAAAGTCCACCGCCAACGCCCCCGCCGCCTTGGCCCCTCGCGCCTTCGCGACCAACCGATCAGCCGAGTCGCTGTCCGGGTAACCAGGCCGCAGCACCGCGCGTACCTCCCGATCCTTGCCCACCGACCGCAGGTAGGCGCCCACGTCGTCGGCCACCCGGGCGGCGTCGCGCGCGTAGGCGAGCACGCCGAACGCGGGCACGAGGTCGCCGAGCGCCACCAGGTCCACGCCGAGCTGCCAGGCGTCGTGCGCGGCCAGGCCGGGTGAGGGCAGCCCGTCGGTGTAGCCCTTGACGGCGCCGGTGGAGTCGATGAACACCAGCTTGGAGCCCTCGTCCGCCACGGCGGAGGCCACCTCGGAGACCAGCGTGGTGACGGTCTCCGACCGGGCGCGGGCGTAGGCGACGACCTCAGGACCCGCGTACGCCGTCAGCGCCGCCCGGGTCACCTCGCCCTGCGCGGGCGGGTCGCCGTCGAACACCCCGCCCACGATCCTGGCGCACTCCTCGCGGGCCACCTCGGCGTTGACGCCCAGGTCGGTGGCCCGGCGCATGCAGTAGTCGCAGAAGCACAGGCCGAACAGGTAGGCGTCCATCGGCCCGAGCGGTACGAAGGAGCGCTGCGGCTTGAGCGGCCTGAAGTGCAGCGACTCGGCCACGACGCTGTCGACGCCGAGCCGGGCGACCGCCCTCGCCAACGCGACGGCGTACTGCCGCACATCGGGATGCGCCGGGCACAGGTCGGTGAGCGAGCCGCGATCGCCGAAGCAGTCGCGTACCGTCACATCTGGGTGCTGGGTGCCGATCGTGGCATTGCGCAGGAAAACAGTCCAGCCGTGGAGCTTCAGCCCCCGCTCCGAACAGGCTTCGCGCAGGCCGTCGAGCGCGTTCTGGTATCCGGCCGTCGGCCTGAGCCGCAGACCGGAGAACAGGTCGGCCGGCGGGACGAAATGGGCGCCGTCGTGGCGGAGTGTGAGCCTGGTCAGTCCGTGCGGGGTGACGTCGCGGGATGCGTGGTGTACGGCGCCGACGGTCACGCCCGCCACGCCGTACCCGCTGATCCTGTCGAGCACCCGCTCGACGCCCTCGCCGCGTAGATCTTCGACGAAGACGTACACCGAACTGTCCACGGACCGACCTTACGCGCTCTTGTGCGCGACGAAGTCGATCTCCACCAGGATGTCCAGCAGGTCCGAGCCGACGGTCGTACGGACCGGGTACGGCTGGCTGAAGTACGACTTGTACACCTCGTTGTAGGCGGCGAAGTCGCGCTTGAGATGCTGCAGGTGAACCGTGGCCTTGACCACGTCGTCGAAGCCGAGGCCGTGGGCGGCGAGAATGGCGCCGAGGTTGCGCATGGTCTGGTGGGTCTGGGCGGCCACGTCGTCGCCGACGACCTCACCGGTCTGCGGGTCGAGCGGCCCCGCGCCCGAGGTGTAGACGAAGTCGCCGACGACCAGACCCTGGGAGTACGCGCCGACCGGGGCCGCGCCCTCGGTGGTCCTCAATTCCTTCTTCACAACATCTCCCTATTCATCAGCATTTATCAGCCAAAATGGGTGCTTATGGTGCCGACGCGCCTGTAGTCGCGGTCGACCACCGGGAGCGTGCGCCACTTGTCGAAGGCGGTGCACGGGTGCGAGATGCCGAAGGCGAGCAGGTCGCCCGGCTTGAGCCCGTCGGCGCGGACGACCGTGTGCTGGTCCTGCATCTTCACGATCGTGACGCCGCCGCGTCTGGGGACGGGCAGGCCCTCGTCGTACGGCGCGTCGCGCTTGCCCAGGCCGACGATCGCCAGGCCCGGCTCGGGCGTGGACAACACGTGCGCCCACACCTCCAGCGCGGGCCGCAGCTCGCCGGGGACGCGGTTGAACGGCGTGCGCTCGCGGTAGTAGCCGTCGTCGTGGGTGACGTACGCTCCGGCGCGCAGGACGATCCTGGCCTGGGT
The DNA here is from genome assembly GCF_040648335.1 of Nonomuraea sp. NPDC049158. NCBI lineage: Bacteria > Bacillati > Actinomycetota > Actinomycetes > Streptosporangiales > Streptosporangiaceae > Nonomuraea > Nonomuraea sp. NPDC049158. The sequence continues at coordinate 34,051 of NZ_JBEZDM010000001.1, read as the reverse complement.
GGTGACGAGCTCGCGCCCGATCACGTCGAACCACTGGCTGCCGCCGACGGTCAGGATGGGATTCTTGACACGGATGTGCTCGGCGGCATCCTGCAACAGATACAGATATTTCCGGACCTCGGGCGCCGTCTTCAGCGCCCCTTCGTACCCGGCGACACCCGCCAGCTCCACCCCGTCGGTCCGCTGCACATGCGCTGCCACCTCCAGCAGCTGGTCCAGCGTGCGGCACCCAGCTCGCCCGCCCTCATGCCCGAGCTCGACCAGCACGCTGAACGGCCGCGACGAGGCATGCCGGGCCAGGATGTCCACCCCGGCCACCGAGTCGACGAAGGACAGGAAGTCGAAGCCCGGGTCGGCGGCCAGCTCGGTCGCCGCCCACTCCAGCCCGGCCGGGTCCACCATCTGGTTGGCCACCATGACCCTGGCCGCCCCGAACTCCCGCGCCGCCATCGCCTGCCGCGCGGTCGCCACGGTGAGCGCCCAGGCGCCCGCTTCGAGCTGCATGGTGGCGATCTCTCGGGACATGTGCGTCTTGGCGTGCGGCGCCAGCTCCATGCCGTGATCGCGGGCGAAGGCGGCCATGGTCGCGATGTTGTGCTCCAGCGCCTCCCGGTGCACGACCATCAGAGGGAGGGTGGCACCGTCGAAGACGGACCGATTGTGTTCGTGGATTCCCTGCACAACACCCCCATTTGTCCGCGCCTGACCCTATCTCATGTTTATTTTATGATCTTGTACGGCAGGCCGGGTGGAGGTGGCTGGGCGCCGATGTTTTTATGATCTTGTACGGCAAGCCCGGTGAGCCCCACCCGCCGCACAGGGCCGGGCCCCGTCCAGGGACACGCTCCTCCGGTGGAGGTGGCTGGGCGCCGTGACGTGCGCATTCTTGGCCCCGTCCGTGGCTCCAGGGGGCGCTGGCCGGTTACGGGCGCAGTGCTCGTCCTGGAGTCTCGCCCGTCAGGGCGCCGTTCGCCAGCACCGGCACCCCCGACACGAGCACGTCGTCCACTCCCCTCGCCGGGGTGCGCGGAGCCTCGTACGTGGCCAGGTCCGTCACCGTCGCCGGATCGAACACCACCACGTCGGCCGCGAAGCCACGCCGGAGCAGGCCACGGTCCGTCAGGCCGAAGCGTCGCGCCGGGTGCGACGACAGGTGGACGGCGGCCTCCCCCCACGTCCAGTCGCCCAGCTCGCGCACGTGCCGTCCCAGGAAGCGGGCGAACGCGCCGAAGCCGCGCGGGTGCGGGTGGCCGCCCACGTAGATGCCGTCCGAGCCGCCCGTGTGCGAAGGGTGGCGCAGCACGCGGCGTACCGACTCCTCCCCCTCCGGCCCCTCGTCGGGACGGGCTGTCACGCAGCCCGCTTCCAGGCGCGTCTCGATGAGCAGGCGGCGGCAGAACTCGTGCGGCGCCAGGCCCGCCCGCTCGGCCGCCTCGACCATGCCCAGGCCCTCCGCCCACTCCAGGCCGGGCGCGTGGGAGATGGTCAGGCGCGGCCAGGTCCGCGCCAGCTCCGGCCACCAGGCGTCGAGCTCCCCGGACGACAGCATCTCCAGGGCGCGGTCCGGCTCGGCGCCCGGGACCTCGGGCGGCAGGACGACCATCGCCAGGATGGTGTTGCCACGCAGGTAGGGGTAGGAGTCGAAGGTCAGGTCCACGCCCCCGGCCAGCGCCTGCTCCACCAAGGGAAGCAGGACGTCCGCGGGTCCGTGCAGGTGGGAGATGTGCACGGCCGTACCGGACCGCTGGGCTATCTCGACGACCTCCGACATGCCCACGTCGGCTCGCTCGCCGTAGGCCCGCATGTGGGTGACGTACGGCAAGCCCGCTAGGGGGGCGCACAGGGCGGCCAGTTCCGCCGCGGAGGCGTAGCGGCCCGGCAGGTACTCCAGGCCGCTCGACAGGCCGACCGCGCCGTCCGCCAGGCCGCGTTCGACGTGGGTGAGCAGGCGGGTCAGCTCGTCGCGTGCGGGGGCGCCCGAGGAGGGGCCCATGACGTCGTAGCGGATCGTGCCGTGCGGGATCAGGTAGGCGGTGTTGAGCGCGACCGCGCGGTCGTACCCCTGGAGCAACTCGGCGACCGTCAGCCCGCCGCCGGAACGCACGCCGCCCGCAAGGGGGCCGTTCACCGCCGCGAAGTAGCGTTCGGCGTAGGCGACGGCGTCGGCGGAGCCGGGGGCGAAGGACAGGCCATCCTGTCCCAGGACGAACGTGGTCACCCCCTGGCGAAGCGCGGCCAGCTGTACGGCGGGGTCGAAGACGGCCGCGTCGCCGTGGGCGTGGCAGTCGATGAAGCCCGGTGCGACGAACCGTCCGCTCGCGTCGATGACGGAGGCGGCCTCCGCGCCGTCGAGGCGGCCCACGGCGGCGACCCGGTCGCCGGTGATCGCCACGTCGGCTCGGTACGGCGGCGCCCCCGTCCCGTCGAGCAGGTGTCCGCCGCTGATGATCACATCGAAAGCCACTCAAGGATTAAACATGATCCAGCAGGTACCGCGCGGCTGCGGTCCGACCCGGGAGGCCCGTCCGGCGGCTGTCGTCGACTCGAACGGCCGACAAAACAGAACATGATCACTTTTGATCAAGCTTGAGATGGTTAATGCGCTACATGGCTATTTGTCCACTATATGAGCGGGAATTACCTCAAGACGCTCGTTGCTCGAGGCGGGACACCTGGCCGTGCTCTTCGCCGGAGACGGAGAAGGTCATGATCGAAAGAGGCGCGCTCGTCGTCCTCGGATCGGCTCTGGTCGCCGCCCTCGCCCTGCCTCAGGGCTTCACCGCGGCGGCCCCGGCCGCCCCTACGGCGGCCCTGTCGACACGGCTGAACCCGTGCGACGACAAGGGCCAGGGCTGCCCGAAAGGCTACTCCGACGGCTACGCCAACGGCGTACGGTGCCAGCCCTCCCGCCCAGGTAAGCACCCGGCTTCAGGCCAGCCGGACTACAGACTCGGCTACAAGGTCGGCTGGGCGGTGGGCCGGAAGCACGCCGGTTGTGGCGGGGGCGGCACATCCAGGAGCGCCAAGCGCAGGCACCAGGGCAAGAGACAAGGCGCCGCGGACGCGGCCAGGTTCCACCGGTGTGTGAAGAGGCACTTCAAGGGCCAGTCGAAGACTTTCAAGCACGGTTACAAGGCCGCCAACCCCCACTGCTAGGACCACCGGCCGTCAGTCGGAGATCCGGGACACCGGGCGGTCGCAACCCGTGGTCGTGGTGGTGACCGGGCGCTTGGCGAGCAGTTCGCGGGCCTGCGACCTGGCCAGGTTCCAGCCGTTCCACGCGTCCGGCTGGTTCAGGCCGTTGGCCTTGATCACGTCGGTCAGTACGCAGCTGCGTTGCGGCTCCGGGAGCCGGTCCAGGGCCGGTACGGCTTCCGCGCCGAGGTCGCCCAGGTAGTCCGCGTCCAGCTTGGCCGGCCCGCGTACCGCCACCTGCGTCTGGGCCACCTGGAAGTCCGGGTTGACGATCGCGAACGCGCCCAGTCCGAGCCCGGTGACCAGCACGATCGTGCGGGGCAGCCAGCCGGAGCCGCGCCCGGCCAGCCGGGCCGCGCCCGCCAGGATGACCAGGGCGAACAGCGCGCCCAGCCACCAGACCGTGGCCTGCACCGACAGGCGCAGCCGGGACAGGCCGTACGCCTCGGTGTAGAGGTCCATGCGGTGCAGCGCGGAGGCCAGCACCACCATGGTGAGGGCGCAGAGCACGCCGAGCTGACCGGCCAGCAGCCAGCGTTCGCGCCGCTCGGTCCGGAGCAGGCCGGCCACGACGGCGACGATGCACATCACGAACACGCTGACCACGACGAGCTGGAAGAAGCCCTGCCTGGCGTACTCGGCGTAGGTGAGGCCGGCGGTCTTCAGCACCCAGGAGTCGCCGCCGAACAGCACAGTGATCTGAACCGCCACGAACGCCGCGAACAGCAGATTCACCGCGGTCAGCGGCACCACCCAGATGCTCCTGGACACACCGAACTTGACCTCGGGCCCGATCGGATCCACCACGGGCCGCAGCGCGACCAGCACCACGGCGGCGAGCAGCACGGCCCCGACCACGAACAGGAAGATCCGCAGCGGCACCGACTCGGCCCAGTCCGGGGTCGTGGTCAGGCGCTCCAGGTAGGTGGCGAACACGGGGTCGGCCGAGGCGAACAGCAGGCCGAACACCACCAGCAACACCGCCGTGATGCCCAGCGCCGCGACCATGGGCAGGATGCGCCGCTTGGCGGTCAGCCGCTTCAGCGGCTTGGCCAGGAACCACGGCACCGGCCCCAGCGCGAGCAGCACCGACACGCCGCCCCTGATCACGCCCAGCCAGCCGAACCCCGCTCCGGAGACGGCCAGCGCCAGCAGCCCGCACCCGGCCATGAACAGGATCCCGACCAGCCAGTCGGCGTCCCGTACGGCGGCCATCGCGATCAGCCAGTAGGCGGTCAGGCCGAACAGCACCGTCCACGGCGTGATCCGCCGCAGCACCGCGGGCAGCGCCGCGGCGCCCAGCACCATCGTGACCAGGACGATGCCCAGCCCCACCTGCGCGTCCGGCAGCGCCACGGCCGAGAACACGCCGGCCCCCGCCGCCGCCGGCAGCAGCCAGCGCGGCGTCTCGGGCAGGTCGGGGCGCGGGAAGAGCGGCGGCGGGACGTACGGCGGGGGCGGCGACTGCGGCCCGTGCACCTGCGGACCGTGCGCCTGCGGCCCGGAGAGCTGCGGACCAGGCTGCCCCTGCCCCTGGTACGCCTGACCTTGCGACCCCTGCCCCTGGTACGCCTGACCTTGCGACCCCTGCCCCTGGTACGCCTGACCTTGCGACCCCTGCCCCTGGTACGTCCGCCCCGGTGGGCGACCCTGAGCGGGCTGGTACGGCGGGGCACCGGCAGCCCGTCGCCCGGTGCCCGCTCCCAGAGACACCCCGACGGCCCCCATGAGCGCGGTGACCAGCACGAGCGTGATGAGCGCGGCCGTGTCACTGCCCGTCGCCACACTGACGAACACGGCCGCGAACAGCCCGGCCAGGAACCCGAGCAGCAGCCCGATGACTCCTCCCCCGGCCATCCGCGCGAGCCGCCCAGCGGACACCGGCACCGTCGTCGGCACCGCCGACCTGGCCGCCCGCGCCGACGACGGCGAAGCCCCCCACGAGCCCCCCGACGGAGCCAGAGCGACCGGCTGACCCGAGACCATCGGCTGACCCGAGACCACCGGCTTAGCCAGCGCGACCAGATGTGCCAACGAGTCCGACAAAGCCGACGGAACCGGCTGGGCCGACGGGACCGGTGGGGCCGACGACACCGGTGGGCCCGACGACAGCGGCGACTCCGGCTCCTGAGCCGACGATGCCGCGAGCACCGCCTGCCCCGCCGTCTCGGTCTCCGGCGTGGCCTCCACATCCCCCGTGGCCGTCACCTCAGACAGACCCGGCTCGACCACACCGACGGCCGGCGCCACAAGAGCCTCCGGCGCCCCGCCCTCGAGTAAGGCATCACCCGCCGCGACGGGCGCCACCCCTTCGTCCGCCCCCGGAACGGGTTCTAATGGCGTATCCGCCATGATGGTCCTCCCTGGTAGATCGACGATCATGCGGCACCCCGCGCAGTCGTCGATGCGGATCGAACCGCCGTGCAGTTCGACGATCTCCTTCACGATCGCCAGCCCCAGCCCGGCACCCCCGCCGTCCGCCGTCCGCCCCGCGTCCAGCCGGGAGAAGCGCTCGAACACCCGCCCGTGAGCCGAGGTGGGGATCCCCGGCCCCTGGTCGGCGATGGTGATGCGGACCCCGTCGCCGTCGGGCGCGCCCGTCACGGTGACCGAGCCGCCGGGCGGGCTGTGGCGTACCGCGTTATCGAGCAGGTTCGCCAGGACCTGGGCGAGCAGGTCGGGGTCGGCGCGTACGACGAGGTCGGCGGGGGCCGCCGGAGCGAGCCGGACGTCCTCCCGCGCCAGCGCGGCCTCGCGCACGGCCTGTTCCAGCAGCGGTGCGAGCTCGACCGCCTCCGGTTCCATGAGGCGCACGCCCGAGTCGAGCCGTGACAGGTCGAGCAGCTGCGCCACGAGCCGGCCGAGCCGTTCGGTCTGGGCGAGCGCGGTCTTCATCGTGACCGGGTCGGCCGCGGAGACGCCGTCCACGACGTTCTCCAGGACGGCGCGCAGGCCGGTGATGGGAGTGCGCAGCTCGTGGCTGACGTTCGCGACGAGCTCGCGCCGTTGCCGGTCGACCTCGCCGAGGTCGGCCGCCATCGCGTTGAACGCCCTGGCCAGCTCCCCGACCTCGTCGCGTGAGGTGGCGCGGACACGCAGCGTGTAGCGGCCCTTGGCGATGGTCTGGGCGGCCCTGGCCATCTGGCGCAGCGGCTTGGTCATTCCCATGGCGAGCACCTGCACCATGATCAGGGCGAGGACCAGCGCGACCGCGATCCGGACGGGCCGGGAGAGGCCGGAGTTGATGCCGACCTCGTTGACCAGGAAGGCGGTGCCCACGGCCAGCACGATCACCAGGCCGAGCTTGACCTTGATGCGGCCGAGGAAGTCGAGCGGCTGCCTCATCGGCGGACCAGCGCGTAGCCGACGCCGTGCACCGTGCGGACGACGCCGGAGCCGAGCTTGCGGCGTAACGCGCGTACGTGGCTGTCCACGGTCCTGGTCGCGGCGGCCTCGGAGAAGCCCCACACGTCCGACAGCAGCCGGTCGCGCTCGAAGACCTGGCCGGGCCGCTCGGCCAGGCGGCGCAGCAGATCGAACTCCGTCCTGGTGAGCTGCGCCTCGGCGCCGCGGACGAACACCCGGCGGGCCGCCGTGTCGATCTCCACCTCGCCCACCCTGATCACCGTGTCCTCGGAGGCGAGCTGGAGGGCCCGCTCGACCCGGCGCAGCAGCGCGTGGATCCTGGCCACCAGCTCGCGCATGCTGAACGGCTTGGCCAGGTAGTCGTCCGCGCCCACCCCGAGCCCGACCAGCACGTCGGTCTCCTCACCGAGCGCGGTCAGCATGAGCACCGGCACCGGCCGGGCGGCCTGCATCCGGCGGCACACCTCCAGCCCGTCGAGTCCCGGCAGCAGCCGGTCCAGGATCACCAGGTCGGGCTCCGCCCTGCCGTACTCGACCAGGGCCGTCTCCCCGTCCCCCGCCACCCTGACGTCGAACCCCTCGGCCGCCAGCCGGTTCCGTACGGCCAAGGCGATGGTCTCGTCGTCCTCGACCAGGAGGATGCGTCGCTGCTCTGCCACGGACGAAAGCCTAGAAGGGGGCTGTGCAGACGGCACTCCCCAATCTGTGCATATCCGGTGCAGACTGAGCCGGTGAACACCGACGGATACCTGCGCCGCCTCGGGCTTCCCGACCTGCTGACCGCCCCGGCCACGGCCGAGAACCTGCGCCGGCTGCACGTCGCGCACATCGAGCGGGTGCCGTACGAGGCGCTGCAGATCTGGCTCGGCCGTCCCACCACGGTCGAGCCCACCGAGTCGGCGGGGCGGATCATCGGCGGCCGCGGCGGCTACTGCTACCACCTGAACGGCGCGTTCTCCCTGCTGCTCATGACGCTCGGCTACGACGTGACCAGGCACGTGGGCGGCGTGCAGGCCCCCGGCGGCACATCCGGCATCACCGCCAACCACCTGGTGCTCACCGTGCGCGGGCTGCCGTCCGACGACAATCCGGGCGGCGAGTGGCTGGCCGACGTGGGGCTGGGCGACGCGCTGCACGAGCCGCTCCCGCTGGTCGCCGGGGTCTACCGGCAGGGTCCTTTCTCGTACGGCCTGCGGCGGTCCGAGGTCGCGCCGGGAGGCTGGCGGTTCGACCACGACCCGAGCGGCTCGTTCCCGGGCATGGACTTCGACCCCACCCCAACCGACATATCAGCTTTTACTGCGATGCATCATCACCTGTCGACGTCGCCGGAGTCGGGTTTCGTGCGGGTCGCGACGATCGCCCGGCGAGACGCTTCCGGCGTGGACCTCGTCCGCGGGCTCGTCCTGTCGCGCGTGGGCAACGGCGCCCATTCCATCACCCTCCACACGGCTCGCGACTACTACTCCGCGTTGTCCGACGTGTTCGGATTGCACCTGGACGACGTGAGTCAAGAAGAGAAAGAAGCCCTGTTCGGGAGGGTTCACGACGCTCATGAAAAGTGGCTGACGGGAACCAACGCCTAGCCCATGGCTTTGCCATAGAACGTGGCGATATCGTGCACCTCGGGATGGGAGAGACCAAGAAGCTCGCCGGTCGCTACCGGCTGCTGAACCCTTTGGGCGCGGGTTCCGTACGGCTGGCATTCGACGAGGTAGAACATCGTGACGTCGCGGTCAGGGAGCTACGCGTGCCCGCCGAGTTACGCGGATCCGCGCTGCAGGACGCGCGGCGGGCCGCCGGGCTCCGGCATGCCTCCGTCGTACCGGTTCTCGACGTGGTGGTGGAGGACGGCGAGCCGTGGCTGGTGATGGAGTTCGTCTCCGGCACCTCGCTGGAGCAGACCGTTGACTCGCGGCACCCCTTGCCCGTGCAGCAGGCCGCCCGGGTGGGCGTGTGCCTGCTGTCGGCGTTGCGGACCGCTCATGACACGGGGATCGTGCACGGGCGGGTCAATCCGGGCAACGTGCTGCTCACCTCGACGGGCCGGGCGGTGCTCACCGGGTTCGGGCTGCCGGGACTGGGCATGCGGCCGGCCGCCGACATGTGGTCGATGGCCGCGACGCTGCACTTCGCCGTCGAGGGCCGGCCGCCGGGGCGGGCCCCCGCGGAGAGCACCGACGCCTTCCGATGGCTGGTCCGCGCCATGCTGGAGCCCGCGGGACCGCCGCCGGTCGACGTGGTGGCCGCGACGCTCGACCGGCTGGCCGTGGAGCAGACGCTCGGGCACATCCTCGCCACGGCCGGGCCGCTGCCGCCCGCACGGGTGGCCGAGATCGGGCTGGCCGTACTCGACCAGCTGGCCGACCTGCACGCCCGGGGCTCGCATCACGGCGGCGTACAGCCGGGCAACGTCCTGATCGACACCGCCGGCCGGGCCACGCTGGCCACCACGCCCGTGCCCGCGCAGGTGTCGCACGCACCCGTGATGCCGGCGACGATCCCGGCCTACACGGCGCCAGAACGCGTACCAGGCCCGGCGGCGGACCTGTGGTCGCTGGGCGCCACGCTGTTCGCGGCCGTCGAGGGCCATCCGCCCGCGCCCGGCGCCCCACTGGCCAGGGCGGGCGCGCTGGCGCCGGTGCTGTTCCGCCTGCTGTCGGGGTTCCCGGCGCACCGGCCTGGGCCGGACGCGCTGCGCAAGGATCTGAAAGCCGTTACGGACCTGTTTTGAGATACATCGCGAATGGAACCACAGAGGTGGTCCACGCGTTGGACTCAAGACGCACAATGGGAGAGGCGGGGCACGCGCTCCGCGTACGGAGGAAGTTGAGGATGTCACCAGTCCAGAAGTACGCCATCGGCGCAGGCGCCGCCGTTCTGCTCTCGCTGATCTTCTTCGGGCCCGGCTTCATCACCATGCTGGTCGTCCTCGGCGTGGTCGCCGCCCCGGTGGTCGGTTACCTGATGCTCGACCCGTCGCAGCGCGAGCGGCTCAAGCGAGCCCGCAGGCGCGGCATCGGCAGCTGAGCCAACCCGGACCGGGTGCGCGGCGGGGCCTCAGGCCGCCGCCGCGGCCAGGGCCGTGTGCACCCGGCTCGTCACCCGGCGTTCGATGTAGAACGACAGGAACGGCACCGTGCCGCCGAGCATGATGCCCAGCATGTACGGCCAGCTCCAGCGCGCCTTCATCCCCAGGTTCATCACCGTGATCAGATAGATCATGTAGAGGAAGCCGTGGATGGGCGCCACGATCTTCGATAGGCCCACGATGCCGAAGCCGTAGCGCAGCACCATGGCCACGCAGAGCACGAGCAGCATCACGCCGACGATGTAGGCGAGCACCCGGAAGGGCTTCAGAGCCGATTCCACCGTTAACCTTCCAGAACCATCTCAGGGGACTTGCCACTGTCCCGATCACGATCCGCTCGCACGGCATCGCGTACGAAGTGGAACCACATGAACACGGCGAACCCAGCGAAGATCCACCAGTTGGCGGCATAAGCGAGATTACGCCAAGTCAACTCCCCGCCGACGACCGGCGGCCGGACCTTCACCGCGGTCAGCGGCCCCGAGGCGGGCTGGGCGACGACGTAGCCGTTACGCACCTTCTGCCCGCTCCACAGGTTGATCAGCTCACCGGTGGCCACCGTCTGCACCTGCCCCGCGGGCAACCCCTCGGCGCGGCGCTGCACGCTGTCGGTGCTCTGCGACGGGCGCAGCCGGCCGGTCACCGCGACCTTGCCGCCGGGCACGGCCGCCGCCGGGTCGCCGGCCTTGGCCACCCAGCCGCGGACGACCGGCACCAGCGTGCCGTCGTCGAGCCGGAGCGGCGTGAGCACCCAATAGCCCTCGCCGCGCGAGACGTTGCCGCCGGGCGCGTCGACATCGGCCGGCCGGTCGGCCACGAGCAACTGGCGCGGCGCGTCGTAGACGCCCTCCGCCGAGACCTTGCGGCCCACGGCGGGCCCGGTCAGCTGCGCGCCCACCTGGGACAGCGTGGCGACGCCGACGGCGGCCGGATCGGTGACCGCGTGCGGCTTGCCGGAATCCTCGAACACGCCGAGTTGCCAGCGCCCGAGCAGGATGAACGCGACGAGGACCCCGATCGTCAGCAGATGCAAACCCACCACGCGTGGGGAGAACAGGGTCCGGAGCATGCTTCAAAGCTATCCGGCCACCAGGCCGGTCCCCTAATCAGCCCATGTCCACAGATCACGCTAAAAGCCGCAGACGCACCAGACGATCACGCTAAGCTGCTGGGCATGTCTGACCAGCATATCGACCCTGCCGGCAACACTCAGCAGTTCCGCGCGTTCGCGCAGCGGTCCGAGCAGGAGGCGCCGGCCAAGAAGTCTCCCCTTCTGCCGATCGTCGCGGTGATCGCCGTCGTGGTGATCATCGGCGTCGCCGCCTTCCTGCTCCTGCGCTAACCCCGCGCACTTCAGAGCGCCGACGGCAACCCGCTCTCGGCGCTTTTCGTGTGCCTTGGGAGCGGTTAACATACCGACTAGTCGGTGTGAGATGAGTCACCCTGGACGGACCCGGAAGCCTCTCATTACATTGGACAAGTCGTCTAATAATGCGGAGGAGCAGTGGACGAGCCAGGAATAGTGATCATCGGTTCGGGCTTCGCCGGGATCGGCATGGCGATCAAGCTCAAGGCCGCCGGATACCACGACTTCGTGATCCTGGAGAAGGCCGCCGACCTGGGCGGCACCTGGCGCGACAACACCTATCCCGGCTGCGCGTGCGACGTGCCGTCGCCCATGTACTCCTACTCGTTCGACCTCAATCCCGGCTGGTCGCGGATGTTCTCCCCGCAGGAGGAGATCTGGGACTACCTGCGGGCGTGCGGCGCGAAGTACGGCATCACCCCGCATTTCCGGTACGGCAAGCGGGTCGTCGCGCTGGAGTACGACGACCTCGACCGCCGGTGGGCGGTGACCACGGACGACGGCGAGACCCTGCGGACGAATGCCGTGGTGTCGGGCATCGGCGCCCTACACATCCCGTCTTTCCCCGAAATTTCGGGACGCGAGGCTTTTGCGGGGGCAGCCTTCCACTCCGCCGAGTGGGACCACTCGGTCGATCTGACCGGCAAGCGCGTCGCGGTCATCGGCACCGGGGCCTCGGCCATCCAGTTCGTGCCGCGGATCGCGGAACACGCGGCGCGGCTGACGGTGTTCCAGCGCACACCACCCTGGATCCACCCCAAGCCGGACTTCGGCTTCTCACCCCGGGCACAACGGCTCATGCGGTTGCCGGGCGCCGCCAGGACCGTCCGCAACGCCATCTACTGGCTGCTGGAGACCAGGGCGCTGGGCTTCACCCTCGACCCGAAGCTGATGAAGGCGTCCGAGCGACTGGCGCTCAGGCACCTGGAGAGCCAGATCCCCGACCCGGAGCTGCGCGGGCGGCTGACGCCCGACTACACGATCGGCTGCAAGCGCATCCTGCTGTCCAGCGACTACTATCCGGCGCTGACCAGGCCGAACGTCTCGCTGGTCACCGACGGGATCGCCGAGATCAGGGAGCACTCGATCGTCGACGCCGCCGGGGTCGAGCACGAGGTGGACGTGATCGTCTACGGCACCGGGTTCAAGGTGACCGAGGCGCTCCAGCGGCAGCGGATCGTGGGGCGCGACGGGCTGAAGATCCAGGACGCCTGGCAGGACGGCATCGAGACCTATTACGGCATCTCCACCGCCGGGTTCCCGAACCTGTTCTTCCTCCTCGGGCCGAACACCGGTCTCGGCCACAACTCGGTCGTGTTCATGATCGAGTCGCAGGTTCTCGTACGCGCCAGGCTTCATCTTCCGGGTACGCGCCCCGCTACGTGATGGACTGCCTGCGGCTGCTCTCGAAGACCCAGGCCAGGGCCATCGACGTCAAGCCGGGACGGCAGCGGGCGTTCAACCGGCGGCTGCGGGAACGGCTCGACCCGCTGGTGTGGAACGCGGGCGGCTGCCGGTCCTGGTACCTGGACGAGCACGGGGTGAACCGGACGCTCTGGCCGGGCTTCACCTTCGAGTACCTGATCTACTAACCGGCTCGTGATCCCCTAGCCGGTCCTGAACCCCTCTATCAGCCGGGCCGCACCACCAGGGCACTGCCGCCGCCCCGCCGGACCGGCTCGGCGACCGCCTGCACCTTGCCCCGGCCCAGGAACTCCAGCGCGGTGGCCGCGCCGATCTCCGTGGTCAGCGCGAGCTTGTGCCCGCGCGCCTCCAGCTCGGCCCGGTACTTGTCGAGGAAGGCCTGCTCGGCCAGCGTCTGCTCGGTGTTGCGCTGCGTGGCCCGGGGCGCGGCGACCGCCTCGGGCAGGCTCATGCCCAGCTCGAAGCGGTTGACCAGGATCTGCAGCACGGTCGTGATGATCGTCGAGCCGCCCGGCGAGCCGGCCGCCAGCACCGGCCGGCCATGGGCGAAGATCAGCGTCGGCGCCATCGACGAGCGTGGGCGCTTGCCAGGGGCCGGCAGGTTCGGGTCGCCGGGGGCGGGGCCGAAGGTGAAGTCCGTGAGCTCGTTGTTGAGCAGCACCCCGCGTCCCGGGACCACGATGCCGTTGCCGCCGGTGGACTCGATCGTCAGGTTGTAGGCGACCACGTTGCCCCACCGGTCGGTGATGGTCATGTGGGTCGTCTCGGGGCCTTCGTCGGTGGTCGCCGTGGCCGTGCCCGCCGGGGTGGCGCACGCCTCATAGCTGCCGTCGGGGTTGCCGGGCGGAGCGGGGTTGGCCATCGCCTTGTCGCCGATCAGGCAGGCGCGTTCCTTGGCGAAGCCGTCGGACAGCAGCTCCTTGAGCGGCACGTTCGGGATGTCGCCGACGTACTTGTTGCGGTCGGCGAAGGCCAGGCGGGAGGCCTCCAGGTATTCGTGCAGGCCCACGCTCGGCAGGGCCTCCAGGATGTTGAGCGCCTCGCCCACGGTCGAGCCGCCGGAGGAGGGGGGCGCCATGCCGTACACCTGCATGCCGTTGTAGTCCACGCGCGTGGGGTCGCGCTGGAGAACCCGGTAGGCGCGCAGGTCGGACAGCTCCATCAGGCCCGGCCGTACGTTGCGGGTGGCGCCAGGGGTGACGGGCGGCTGCTTGACGGTGGCGACGATCTCCTTACCGAGCTGCCCGTCGTACAGCCAGCCGATTCCGCGTTTGCCCAGCTCGCGGTAGGTGGCGGCGAGTTCGGGATTCTTGAAGACGGAGCCGACGGGCGGCGGCGCGCCGTTCGGGAGGTAGAGCTTGGCGGTGGAGGTGATGTCCTTGAAGCGGGCGAGGTTCGCGGCGGTCTGGTCGTAGAAGGTCTGGTCGACGATGAAGCCCTTCGACGCCACCTCGATGGCGGGCTGGAGCGCCTGCTTCAGCGAGAGCGTGCCGTACTTCCGCAGGGCCACATCCCACTGCGCGAGCGTGCCGGGGATGCCGGCCGACAGGCCGCTGGTGACGCCCTCGTCGAACGGGATGCCCTCCAGCGTGGTGGCGGTCATGGCCCGTGGGGCGGTCTCGCGGCCGTCCAGCGTGACCACCCTGCGGCTGCGGGCGTCGTAGTAGACCATGAAGCCGCCCCCGGTCAGGCCCGAGGAGTAGGGCTCGGTCACGCCGAGCACGGCGCCGGCGGCGACGGCCGCGTCCATGGCGTTGCCGCCCTGCTTGAGTACGGCGATGGCGGCCTTGCTGGCGTCGAAGTCCACGGTGGCGACCGCACCGCCGTACCCCTCGGCGACGGGGGCCTTCTGCTGCGGTGTGGGAGTGGCCAGTGCTGGGGTGGAGGCCAGCGAGATGAGGATTGCTGCTGCTGCAGGAACGATCACTCGGCGCATGTATCCACATTGGCCCAGGTACGCCCATCGTGGTAGGGCCCCCTGCGGCGGGAGGATGATGCGCAGGTCAAGCGGGTGGCCTAGCGTTGGGGGGTGCGAAAGAAGCCGGGAAACGACGTCTACGTCGCTTTGGTCGTCGCGGTGGTCCAGGTGGTGCTGTCGCAGGGGGCGGCCTGGGGGCAGCGGGATTTCCGGGCTCCGCTGGACTCGTTGGCGTACGTGCTGCTGCTGGTGGGGCCGGTGGCGATAGCGACCCGCCGGAAATTTCCCGTTCTTTCAGCTGTCGCCACTCTTTTGGCGACATATGCGTATGTGGTGGCTGGTTATCCGTATGGGCCGGTTTTTCTGGCGCCGATATACATGCTGGGGTCACTCGTGCTCGGCGGGCGGCGGCTGGTCGCGTGGATCCTCTCGGGGGTCACACTCGCCGTTTTCCTGATTTATGCCTCTTTGGGGGGAAATCAGACCCTGGGGATCTTCCACACACTGGCGATCACCGCGTTCATCCTGCTGTTCATGGTGATCGCCGAGCTGGTCAGGATCCGCAGCGAGCGGCGCGCCGAGCACCAGCGGGTCGTCGAGGAGGAGTCGAGGCGACAGGCCAGCGAGGAGCGGCTGACGATGGCGCAGGAGCTGCACGACGTACTGGCGCACAACATCTCGCTGATCCACGTCCAGGCGTCCACCGCCCTGCATCTCATGGACGATCAGCCCGAGCAGGCCCGTACCGCCCTGACCACCATCAAGTCCGCCTCCAAGGAGGTTCTCGGCGAGATGCGCTCAGTCCTCAACGTCCTGCGCGAAGGCGCCCCCCGCTCCCCCACGGCCGGGCTCGACCGCCTCGACGAACTCGTGGCGCGCTCCGGCCTGGACGTGACACTCAAACGCGTCGGCTCCCGGCCGCTGCCGCCGCAGCTCGAACGCGCCGCGTACCGGATCACCCAGGAAGCCCTCACGAACGCCGCCCGCCACGCGCCCGGGTCCCGGGTGACGGTCCGGCTCGAGTACGGCACCGGCGCGCTGGGCATCCTGGTCACGGACACCGGCGCGACGAAGCCGGCCGTACTGACCGAGGAAGGCAGCGGCAACGGCATCCCCGGCATGCGCGAACGCGCCGCCGCCCTCGGCGGCACCCTGACCGCCGGCCCGGCAGGCAACGGCTTCCAGGTCGAGGCCACACTGCCCCTCCCCGAGGAGACCTCGTGACCACCCTACGTGCGGGCCGTAAAGCCCCACTCGACATGACCGCCGTCGCGGAGGAGACCTCATGATCAAGCTCCTGCTGGCCGACGACCAGGCATTGGTACGGGCAGGCTTCAAAGCCCTGCTCGACGCCCAGCCCGACATGACGGTGATCGCGGAGGCCGCGGACGGCGCCGAGGCGGTACGCCTGTCCCGCGAGCACGAGCCGGACGTGGTGCTCATGGACATCCGCATGCCCGGCACCGACGGCCTGGCCGCCACCCGCCAGATGCCACCGGGCCCGCGCGTCATCATCCTGACCACGTTCGAACTGGACGAGTACGTCTTCGAGGCCCTGCGCGGCGGCGCCAGCGGCTTCCTCGTCAAGGACACGGAGCCGGCGGAGCTCATCCAGGCGGTCCGCGTGGTCGCGGCCGGCGAAGCCCTCCTGTCCCCCAGCGTCACCCGCCGCCTGATCGCCGAGTACGCCACCCGCGCCAAGGAACCCTCGACCACCAACCACCACCTGGACCAACTGACGGACCGCGAACGCGAAGTCCTGTCACTGGTAGGCACCGGCAAGACGAACGACGAGATAGCCGCGGACCTCTTCATGTCCCCCGCGACGGCGAAGACCCACGTCAGCCGAGCCATGATGAAACTCCACGCCCGCGACCGCGCCCAACTCGTCGTCATCGCCTACGAATCCGGCCTGGTGAAACCCGGCTGGCTATAGACAAGCATCGCCTTCGCCTGGGCTACCGCCCTTAAGCCGAGTCCAGGGCCGAAGCGTTCTCAGGGGGTGGGACAACCGCAGGCATTCGCGTGCCATGATCCCCGATCGACATGCTCATCCGCCATCTGGAGCACATCACCGTCACCAGCCCACTGACATGGTTCCGACTGGCCAGACCCGAGCGGCAAGCCGATGGCAGAATGTGACCATGCGGCCACCCCGAGCGAGATTCTTTAACACCACCGGTCCGTGCGACCCTCAGTACCACTACATACTGCCCCCCGCGGAGCGGCTCCCGCAGGCGCGCGAGCTCATCGAGATGGACCGTTACTTCGTGCTGCACGCGCCCCGGCAGACCGGGAAGACGACCGCGCTGCGCACCCTGGCGTCCGAGCTGACCGCCGAAGGCGACACCGCCGCCCTGATGCTCTCCGGTGAACGCGCCAAGGCGGCCGGCGACGACTACGCCGCAGCGGAGACGATCCTGTTGAAGTCCCTCCGCCAAGCCGCCGAGTGGTCGGGATGGCCAGAGGAGCTGCTGCCGCCGAATCCCTGGCCACAGGCCCCGGCTGGCACCAGGTTCGGTTCGGCGCTGACCGAGTGGTGCCACCGCTGCCCGCGCCGGGTAGTGCTATTCCTCGACGAGATCGACGCCCTGCAAGGCAACAGCCTGGTCAGCATCCTCAGCCAGCTCCGCGACGGCCACAACGCGCGGCCGGGAGGCCAGCCGTTCCCCACATCCGTGGTGCTGTGCGGGTTGCGCGACCTGCGGGACTACAAGGTCGCCTCGGGCGGCGAACCCGGCCGGTCCAACCCGGCCAGCCCGTTCAACATCGTCGCCAAGTCGCTGCGCCTGGGCGACTTCACCACCGACGAGATCGCCAAGCTGTACGACCAACACACGCGGGCGACCGGCCAGGAATTCACCAAGGACGCGGTGGACCGGGTCTTCGAGCTGACCCAGGGGCAACCGTGGCTGGTCAACGCCCTCGCCAATGAGATCACCATTGAGATGAAGGTGAGCGGCACCATCACCACCGCCCAGGTCGACGAGGCCAAGGAGCGGCTGATCCGAGCGCGTGCCACCCATCTGGACGCCCTCGTGGCCCGGCTGCACGAGCCGCGGGTCAAGCGGGTGATGGAGCCTGTGCTGGCCGGGACCTTCCCCAACATCGACCACACCTTCTCCGACGACCTGTCCTACGCCACCGATCTGGGCCTGATCAAGCAGAAACCTCCGCTGGAGGTGGCGAACCCGATCTATCGGGAGGTCATCCTGCGGGTCCTGGGTGACCCCTCGGCACAGTACGTGACGGCCGATCCGCACAGCTTCGTCATGCCGGACGGCCGTTTCGACCTGCCGCGCCTGCTGGAGGAGTTCGTCGTGTTCTGGCGCGAGCACGGCGAGGTGCTCATCCGGCAGGAGGGCTACCACGAGGCCGCCTGCCAGATCATCCTCATGGCCTTCCTGCACCGCCTCGTCAACGGCGGAGGCCAACTCGACCGGGAGTACGCCGCCGGCACCAAGCGCCTGGACGTACTGGTCCGCTGGCCCTACAACGGCCCCGAAGGCGAACGACTGGTGCAACGGGAGGCCATGGAGCTGAAGGTCTGGCGCGCGAACGGAGACGACCCTGAGCCCGACGGCCTCGCCCAGCTCGACCGCTACCTGGACCGCCTCACCCTCAACACCGGCGTGCTCGTAATCTTCGACCGGCGCCCCGAAGCCCCACCTTGGAAGGAACGAGGCGCTTTCGAAGAGGCGACCGCCCCGTCCGGCCGCCAGGTCACCCTTCTGCGGGTTTGATGGGTGCAGCCGTATCTCAGGCCGCCCGGTCATCGCCTAGCCTATGACCAGGCGATCAGTAGAACAGCTCCCAGTCCCCGGTGGTCGTCGAGCGCGCCCGGGCCAGGCTGGAGGTGACGATGATCGAGCCGTGTCCGCGCAGGTGCGGCAGGCAGGCGTCGATTCCGTAGACGACGCCGTCCAGGTTGGTGGAGATGGTGGTGCGGTAGGCGGCGGGGGTGAAGTTGTGCCAGCCGCACTGGCCTGGGATGCCGGCGTTGAACACGGCCACGTCGAGTCTGCCGTAGGCCGAGATCGCCTCGGCCACGGCCGCCGTGTTGTCCTCGGGCCGGGTGACGTCGGCCGGCACGAACCGGGCGCCGATCTCAGCGGCGACCTCGTTGCCACGCGAGTGGTCTTTGTCGGCGATGACTACCTTTCGCCCCTTGTAAGCCATGCGCCGGGCTATGGCGGCGCCGATGCCGCCGGCGCCACCGGTGATCAGCATCACGGTCAACGTGACTCCTCGGGCAGGCCGGTCGCTTCGACCGGTAGGCGAGCCAGCTCGACACCTCTGAGCCGCAATCCGTGACGGCGTAGGTAGGCGCGGCCGTACAGGCGTTGGAAGACCAGCAGGGCGGCGAGGGTGACGATCAGCAGGACGTCGTCCAGCAGTGGCACCGCGTCGACGGGCAGTGTGGCGGCCATGACGACGCGCAGGGCCGCATCGGCCAGCAGCGCGGCACCCCACATCGCCGTGGCGATCCGGAGCACGTGGCGGAACGGCGGGTGGTCCCTCCAGTTCATCTCCCATTGCTGTTGTTTGTCACGATCGGAGATCACGCGCATGGCCTCGTACAGGAACGGGCGCCGGCCGCAGAGCGTGATCAACGCCCATAGGCCCAGCGCGCCGGTGCCCCACGCGTTGCGGATCAGCAGCACGCGCGGGCTGCCGGAGATGAACGACATGGCGACGGTGAGCATCATCGTGCCGAGCACGAACACGGTGATCCCGCTGATACGCCGCTCGACGATCAGGTCATGGACGGCTCGCACCGCGGGTAACGCACTGGCGGCCAGCAGCGCGATCCACTGGCTCACCCCAGCCGCCCTGAGCCCGTAGAAGATCGCGAGCGGTCCGGCGAGCTCCAGGGCCGCGACGGTCACCAGGCCGCGGTGCATCCCGCTCATCGCTCCTCCGAAGTCCGCTGTGCGGCCCGTTGCACGGCCAGGACGAAGGTGTCAACAACGGTGCCGCGGTAGATGTCGAAGTCGAGCGCGTGCTCGCCGCGCATCCGGGGGGCCGCCGCGTCGATGGTCGCGCGGATCATCACGGCCATCGACCGGGCGTCGAAGTCGCCGAACTCGCCGCCGCGCTGTCCCTCCTCCAGCAGCATGACCAGCCCCTGGACGCTCGGTTCCTGGTAGCCGGCGGCGGTGTACGGCTCGCCGGCCTGATCGCGCAGATGGGGTCCGATCTCGGTCAGCGCGGCCAGGTCGGTGGGGTGCTCCCGGAGGAACTCCAGGTTCGACTCCAGGTAGGCCCGCAGCCGTCCGGAGGCGGTGGTCTGGGCCTTGATCCGCTCCAGGATGAAGGCGGCTCCCGTGTGGTAGACGTCTTCGACGATCTGCCGAATGAGGTCCTGCTTGCCCGCGAAGTGGTAGGAGATCATGCGGGGGCTGCTGAGGCCGGCGCGCTCGGTGATCGTGGCGAAGGTGGCTTTGTCGTAGCCGAGCTCGGCGATGGTCTCGATGGCCGCGCGTGGCCACCGCCTGGGCGCGGCGCGCTGAGTCCGCGTGGCCAGGCGAACCGCCTCAGCGCGGCCCCGCGGCCGCGCCCCCGAGCCAGGCGGTCACCTCCTGGGCGCGGCGCAGGTCGTACGGTGCCGACAGGCGTTCGGCCGCCCGTACCGCCTGGCCCGCGGCCTTCGCCGCCGCCCGCCGTTCGCCCGCGGCGGCCAGGACGAGCGCGCGGGCCCAGCCGATGCGGGCGGCGGCTCCCGGATGGCGGGCCTGGTACTCGGCGAGGTGCCGGTGGAGCCTCCGGGCCGTCGCGGGGTTCGGGTCCGGATCCGAATCCGGGGACATGTGGCAGAGCAGCTCGGCCAGCCCCGACCAGCACTCCAGCATGCCGCGCTGGGCCTTCGGCAGGCGGGCGGCCAGATCCAGCGCCCGGGCCAACGCCTCCCGCGGGTCGTCCGCCATCAGACGAACCGAGAGCGCCTCCCGCGAATGGCCCGCGACCAAGCGGGCCGAGGCCGTGAGCAGGCGCAGTTCCTGGATCACCGGCATGACCGCGCCGTCCCGCAGGCCGAGGCGCTGCTCGTGGGCGCGGCGGCGCTCGGTCGAGGCGCGGGCGGCCGCCAGCACCCCGGCGACCCGATCGGGGCTGGTCCCCTCGATCCGCAGCAGCGCCTCGGCCTGGCCCGTCAGGCACCAGTGGCGGCCGATGTCGTCGCCGCCGACCCGGCTCGCCGCCTGTTCCGCCGTGGCGGCGTACAGGTTCGCGGCCTGCTCGAAGTCGCCCCGCCAGAGCGCCGTCTCCGCGAGCATGCCCGCGCAGTTCTCGGCCACCCGCGGGTCCAGCGTCCTGGCCCGGCACTCGGCGAACGACCCCCTGGCCGCCTCGAACTCCCCGGCCGAGAGCTGGTCCAGGCCCCGGGCCAGGCGGGCGCGGCTCGCGGGCTCCGTGGGATGCGCGATACCGGTCAGGGCCCGGTCGGCGAGCGCGCCGTAGCGATCGGCCAGGCGGTGGCGTCCGGCGACGCGGGCGATGGTGGCGAAGTTCGCGTACGCCTCCGCGCGCAGGTCCGGGGCCGAGGTGCGGTCGGCGGCGTTGAGCTGGCGCAACGAGACCGCCAGCATCGTAGGTACGTCCTGCTGGTGGTAGGCCAGCCGCGCCAGGAACGTCAGGGCCTGCGCCACCTCGGCGTCCCGCTCGGACCGGGGCACCGGAAGGACCCGATGGAGGACCTGGCGTGCGGCGGCCGTCAGGATGGCGGCGACCAGGCCGGGCCGGGAGACCGGCAGCGGCCTGCCTACCGTGTCGAGTGCCGCCCTGACCAGCCGGTACGCCTCCCGCTCCCGGGCAAGCTGATGCTCGCTCACGCACGCCATCCGCAACCATCGCGCGCGCAGGCGGGGAGCCTCGGGTGTACGGGCGAGATGCCGCCGCACGACGACCCCCGACTCCTCGTACAGCCGCAGCCGCAGGCACAACACCCAGTAGTTGTCCAGGAACCCGGGCTCCCCCGAGACTGCCCAGGCCAGCCGGATGTTGTCCATCTCCGCCCCCAGCACGCGGGTGACCTCCGCGTCCGAGGCATCCTGCAGAGCGGCGGCGTGCCGGTCGAGCAGGCGCGAGAAGTACGCGGCGTGCCGCTCCCGCGCCGCCCGCCGCTCGGCCGGCGGCAGGTGCGCGGCGGCGAACTGCTGGATGAGCGGGTGGATGACGTACCGTCCGGCCAGGGTGAGCTCGATCATGCTCTGGTCGACCAGCCGGACCAGCACGTGCGGCCCGGCCCTGGCCACCTCCAGCGCCGCGGGCAGCGTGCAGCCGCCGCCGAACACCGCCAGCGCCGCCAGCGCCTTCTGCCCGGCCGGGTCGAGGAGCCGCCAGGAGGTCTCGAACACCGTACGCATGCAGGCGTGCCGCGACCGGGCCGCCGGTCCCGCGGCCGACAGCAGGCCGGAGTCCACGCCGAGGTGGCGGCCCAGCTCGGCGGGCGGCACGGCGCGCAGCAGCCCGGCCGCCAGCTCGATGGCCAGCGGCAGACCACCTGTGGCGGCGCAGATCGCGGCCACGTCGGCGGCGTTCCGGTCGGCGTCGAACGCCGGTTGCGCCCGCGTCGCCCTGGCCGCGAACAGGGCCTCGGCCGCCGGTCCCGGCAGGCCCGCCACCTCGTACGTCACCTGACGGGGCAGGTCGAGCCGCCGCCTGCTCGTCGCCAGGACCCGCACGCCCGGGGCCGTACGCAGGATGTGCCCGATGACCGCGTCGAAGGCGGGCAGGTGCTCGAGGTTGTCCAGCACCAGGAGGACCTCCTGCCGGGCCAGCGCCGCCAGGAGCAGGTCCAGGGCGGGGCGCTGCGGCGTGAGGTCCACGCCGAGGCGGCGGGCGAGGGTGGTGACGGCCGCCTCAGGGCGTACCCCGGCGAAGGAGACGAAACGGGCCGAGTCCGAGGCGGCGGCGATGGCCAGGCGGGTCTTGCCGACGCCGCCCGGGCCCAGGAGGGTGACCAGGCTTTCGGCGGCCAGCAGCGTACGCAGCCGCACCAGCTCCGCCTCCCGGCCGAACAGCTCCGTGCCGGGCACGGGCAGGGCCGCGCGCCGGACGGCCGTCCGCTGGGTGAGCAGGTGCCGCCTGGCCGCCGCGGTCTCCGGCGCGGGCTCGACGCCCAGGTCGTCGGCCAGCCGCTGCCGCAGGTCGTCGTAGCAGGTCAGAGCCGCTGCCCGGTTGCCCGCCGCGGCCAGGGCCGCCATCAGCAGCCGGTGCGCCTCCTCGTCGTACGGGTCCAGCCCGGCCACCAGGCGTGCCAGCCGTACGAGATCGGCCGGTGGCGCGGAGCCGGAGCGCAGCAGCAGCTCGCGCAGCAGCAGCCGGGCCCGCCCGCGCTCCAACTCCAGCCACCCGCCGAAGGCCGGGGCGTCGCAGAACCACACCCCGTCCATGAAGTCGCCCCGCCACAACCGCAGCGCCTCTGCCACGGTCGCCGTCTCGGCCAGGCGTCCGTGGTCCAGGTAGCAGCCGCCGGGGCGGAAACGTACGTGGTCACGGGTGATGTCCAGCCACCCGCCCACCTCCTTGCGCAGCTCCGACAGCGCCAGGCGCAGACTGCCGCGGGCGTTGGCGTCCGGCCGCTCGCCCCACAGCAGCGCGGCCAGCTCGGAGCGCGGGCGCGGGCCCGGCGTGGCGGCGAGGTAGCAGAGCAGGGCGCGGGTCTTGGCGGAGCGGATGCCCACCGGCCGCCCCCCGACGGCCAGCTCAGGCGGACCGAGCAGCAGCAGGGTCAGCGAGTCTCCCATAGCCACAGGAGGGTAGGCGCGTCCCCGCCGCGTGACTGCGGAAAAAGGCGTGCCCGGAACGTGCACTGCGCCACTGACCAGCGCTCTAACGATGTGCTCACGCTGCCTGCCGCACTCTGATGCCGCGTCTCGCAAGGGCCGCGAGACGCGATCATCACCACGATCCTCTCCAAAGGAGAAGCAGCATGCGCTCTCAGAAGCTGATCCCCGCGCTCGCCTTGGCGGCGGGCCTGGCCGTTCCGGCAGTGCTGGCCACGGCCTCGCCCGCCGGCGCGACCACCTCGGCCGCGAACTGCTCGGTCGCGTTCTACGACCTCGACGCGTCCGCCGTGGACGAGGTCGACGGCAAGGACGAAATCAGGCTCGAGGTCGGATCGAGACTGTTCCCCAGCAGCTGGGTCAACATGAACGCCGGCAGCGACGCCGACCCGGTGGACTTCGACTACGCGAGCGTCAACCTCAGCAGCACCTCGTCGCTGGCCTTCAACCTGCGCGAGGTCCAGCCGCCGATCGTCAAGGCCGGTTTCAACCTCGGCACGTACATCGTGTACGGCTCCACCTGCGCCGGGCTCTCCACCGGCCAGTCCGTCATCGTCGGGGGCATCATCTCGGGCACCCATGACAGCTACTACGAATACAACCTCAGGTTCAGAGTGACCGGGCTGTAACCCGCCCGAACGTGAAGGCTCCGCCGTGGTCCCGAGGCGGGGCCTTCACCTTCTGCTGATCCTCACCTGCTACCCGGCCGACGGGCTCACTTCTGCTTCTTGGGGACCGAGCCACCGGACGTACCGGAATTCTTGCGCTTACTCGGCCGCTTCTGGAAGTCGTCGTCGGAGGACTCCTCACCGACTCCCTCGAGTTGCATCTCCCGCTCGGCTTCCTGGCGGGCCCGCTCGGCTTCCTGACGAGCCCGCTCGGCTTCCTGACGAGCCCGCTCACGAGCCTCCCGCACGTCTCTCTTCGAGGGCAGCAGTTTGTAGACGATGCCGAGCTCGTGGACGTCCCATTTCTCCAGCTTGACCGCGTCCGCAGGCGGCTGCACGCCGGTCGCGCTCATCTTCGTCCGGTAAATCGCCCCGGCCTTCTCTTTCTGCGCATCGGTCTGTTTTCCCGCGGCTCGCCTGATCGGCTGGTACGTCGCCGAGAAATAGACGTGGTCGTAGTCGTCGAGCCATTCGGTGAAGCTGGTCGATACCTTTGCGTTCTCCGCGGGAACGGCCTCCCCCTTCTCTTTCTTCGACTGGGTCCAGTCCGATGTGAAGAAGACGCCGAAGGCCAGGCGGGCGCAGTCGGTGTGGCCCTCGTCCACCTCGTCGAGTTTGGCGACGTCGCCTTCGAAGTCGTTCTTGAAGTCCTTGATCCGGCCGAGCGACTGGGTCTTCACCTCGACGATGACCTTGTCCGAACTGGAATCGGCCACGGTGCCGTTGAGTACGAAGTCAGCCTGCTTGGGCTTTGGCTTCTTGGTCGTGTAGACGGTGCGAGTCTGTGGGGCTCCCAGATCGGCCCACGGATGCTTGTCCTCGATATAGGTCGACAGGGCGGTTCTCAGCGAGTCTTCCCATCCCTCCCCGGGCATGGCCCAGAACTTCGCGATGGTGTTGAGATTCTCATCGGCCCACGCGAACAGCAGCGTAAGGAATCCGTCCGCGGTGAGGAGCTTCGTCCCCGATCCCGGCTCCGTGGTGAATGTCTGCTCGGTCATCTTTCCTGTTTCCCTCTCCCCCAGGTATGGTCGGCAGCCACAACATGGGCGAGGGGATTCAGCAAAGAATTGACGAATACTTGACGCGCTGCTCACAGCGTTGCAGCCGAAGCAATGGCGATTTATTTCGCGCGGATAATTCTCACGAATCAAATCGCCATCAGCATGATGATCCGCGAATCAGGCGGGTAGCGGGTCGCTCCGCCACAAAGCGAACCTCAGCACGTCCGCATCGCGGCGCGAGTCTGCGCGGTGGACATCGGCGGGGCAGGCAAAGGCCGGGCGGCGACGGCGCGCAGGCCGTCCAGGGCCAGGGCGAGGTGCCGCCGCCAGGCTCCCGGCGCCACTGTGTATGTGGCCTTGACGGTCGCCGCCACACCCCAGAGCACGAAGGCCAGGTCGGCGAGTGTGATGTCGCCCCGTAGGTCCCCGGATCGCTGGGCGCGTTCGAGGATCTCGCGCATCAGGCCGTACCCGCGATCCCCGTCCACCGCCGCTCCCCGTGCGGCGAGGTCGTTGTAGCCGAGGTCGGCAGCCTGCAACTCGCACACGCCGGTCAGGAACGCGACGAACCCATCCCAGGCGTCGTCCATCGCCAGCGCCCGCTCGGCCAGCTCGGCCACGGTCGCCCGTCGATCCTCGAAGACCGTTGAGGGCCATCTCAACTTGAGGAGCACCTCAACTTATGACCCGGACCATTGTGATCACCGGCGGCACGAACGGCATCGGCAAAGCCCTGGCCCGCCACCACACCGAACGGGGCGACCAGGTCGTGGCCGTGGGCAGCAGCGAGGAGGGCGAACGCCGCCTGCGCGAGGCGGCACCCAAGGCCCGCTTCATCAGGTCCGACCTCAGCTCACTCCGCCAGACCCGAGACCTGGTAGAACGGCTCAAAGCCGAACACCCGGCGATCGACGCGCTCGTGCTCGCCGCGTTCCGCTTCAACCCGGCACGGGTGGAGACCGAGGAGGGGTTCGAGCACACCTTCGCTCTCACCGCGACCTTGCAGGGAGCCAAGGCCAGCGAACTGCTGGGGGCGGCCTATGCCTCTGAGCGCACGAAGTATGTGCTGTACAACCCGGCATTTGTCGCGACCGGACTGCACGAGTCCTTCAAGCAACCGCTGCACGACCTCGTACGGGTGGCATCGGCGGTATTCGCCCAGCCAGTCGCCAAGGCCCTGCCGCCGATCACCGCGCTCATCGACCAGCCGCCGACCTCGCCGCTCACGATCTGGAAGAAGGGCAAGCCCATCGATCTTGCCGTGGACCGGAACGAGGCGCGGCGTTTGGCGGGAACCATCCGTGCCCTGGCGCCTTAAAGGAACCGCGCGGCCCTCTCCGGCTTCCCTTTCTCCTTCACCTTCTTGGTGACGAGACCTTCGCGAGCCACCGAATCCACCATGGTCACCCGCCGACCGAGCTGGTCGGGGCGCCGCCGGTACCCTTGCCCGCGACCCGGGCCACCCAGGCCGTCACCCCCAGCACCACCGCCGCCAACACCCCCAGCGCCGCCGCGTTCGCCGGCTGCCCGGCTCCCGGAAGCCCTCCCACGTATACGCCCGCCATCGGCAGCAGCACCACCAGAGCACGGCGGCCGACCGGCGACCGCAGCGCCATCACGGCGGCCACCATCGCCACCGCCCACATGAACGGGTAACCCCACCGGTGTGAGATCGCTGCACCGACCACCGAACCGCCGAATATCATCCCCATCCACGCCAGCAGCCGCCGGCTCCCCAGCGAGCCGGGTCCGGGCGACGGCGCGAGGAGCAACATCACCCCGCACAAGCTCGGGGGCAGCACCGACATCGCCAGCCCGCCGAAATCGACAGGAACGCCGCCGACCAGAACCACCCCATCGGTCACCACGTACGTGGACGACCAGGCCAGATCACGCTGAACGACGAGCCAGGCGATCACCAGTGCGTATGCCCACGCGCAGGCAGCGGCCGCACCGCCTCTCCCACGCCAGGCCAACCCCACGACGACCCCGTACGGCAGGGCGTACGAGACCTGCTTCAGGAGTTGCCAGAGCTCGTCCTCCACGAGCGGCCCCTGCCATACCGGCGCCCCGTACAGGACGGCCCGGGCGAGGGCCGCCAGAAGGAGCGCGACGGGCGCGATGAGCGCGGCCACGTTGACCGCCTCTCGCCAGTGTGGACCCGCTCCGCGCTGCACTCGGATGGCCAGCCCGCCATATACCAGATCGAACGTGTCCCGCACCCCGGGCCGTTGCCGGCCGGGCTCCGCGCTCGCCACCAGCACCGCGATCATCTCTTCCTCGTGCAGTGCCCGGTGCTCCGCCGGATACCACCGGGCGAGCAGTTGCCGATAGCGCTGTTCCAGGAACGTCACCGTGCCCTCCCCAGCTCGCCGAACACCGCCGGCAGCCCGCTGAACACCGACCCCAGCTCCCCGAGACCCGGCCGCACACCCCGGGCGCGCAGCCGAGCCGTAGCCGTGTCCGCGTTGTGCCGCAGTTGCTCGGCCTCCGCTGCCAGCCGAAGCTCACCGTCCGGTGTCAGCCGGTAGTACCGTCGTGCCCGCCCGTCCACGACCTCCTCCTGATCGGCCGCCACCAGCCCTTCCATCTGGAGCCGGTCGAGGGCGGCGTACAGGGTGCCGGCCCGAAGCCGCACCCGCTCGCCGGAAATCCGCACAACGTCGGTGATGATGCCGTATCCGTGCTGCGGCCCCGCCGCGAGCGCGGTCAAGATGAGGAACGTCGGTTCCTGCATTGCCCTAAAGCTCATGACAACGATATATACCGATGATCAGAGTCAAGAGCAACCCGCGTCCGCGTCGGCACGGGAGGACAGAATTGCCCTCATGATGGCGACGAGTGTGACGCTGCGAGTGCTGGCGCTGCTCCATCAAGTGGGGTGCCAGGTGTGGGTGGCCGGTGGATGGGGCATCGACGCCCTGGTCGGCAAGGTCACCCGTGAGCACCACGACCTTGACCTGTTGCACCGTGTCGAGCAGGAGCCGCTGCTGATCGACACGCTGGCGGCCGCCGGGTTCGCCGAGCGGCCCGGCGCCTTGCCGGGCCGGCCTGTTCGCTTCGTCATGGAGGACCGTCATGGTCACGAGCTGGACCTTCATCCGCTGCGGTTCGACCCGGACGGCTCCGCTGTCCAGCAAGCCGACGACCATGGAGGCGTCTTCGTCTATCCCGCGGACGCCTTCACCACCGGCATGATCGAGAACGTCCAGGTGGGGTGCCTCTCGGCCGCCCAGCAGGTCGCCTTTCATCAGGGGTACCAGCCCCGCGACCGTGATCTCCATGACATGGCCCGGCTGCGCGAGGCATTCGGTATCGCCACCCACTTCTAGGACCCTCAGGGAGTGTGGCGTAGGAGTGGGCGGTGGCCCCAGGTGGCCCAGCGCCAGAGCCACTCGAGGGGCCCGAAGCGGTATCGGCGCAGCCAGAGAGTGGACCACACCCACTGGGTGCAGAGAATGGCAGCGGCGATCCCGACCACCATCGTCAAGGACCAGTTGTCCGGCGAGCCACCGATGACGCGTTGGACAGCGAGGACGAGGATCGTGGCCGTCAGGTAGTTGGTCAGTGCCATCCGGCCCAGTGGCGCGTAGATGGCCTGCAGCGCCGGTCGGAGTGCCGTCCGGAGCAGGACCAGCAGGGCGCAGATGTAGAAACCGGCGACCAGGAGCCCACCCACGCCCATCGCGAGGCCGAAGCCGGGGTCGTCGGACCGCAGCCCGACCTGCCACCACAGGACGGGCGCCGCCACCGCCGCCAAGGCCGAGCCCAAAACGAGCGGTACCCGGGTGGACTGCTCGATCCGGTCGATCACCCCATACCGGGTCAGTGCCGAGCCCAGCAGGAAGAGCCCGGGGACCAGGCCGAAGAAGCCGGTTCCGAGGATCGGCGAGACCGCGAGGAGCGCGGCGGACAGGCCGGCTACGGCCCAGCGGGGCAGCCAGGTCGAGGGGAGCAGTATCGCCAGGCCGACGATGGCGTAGATGGTCAGGATGTCGCCCTGCCACAGCAGGAAATGGTGCACGAGACCGAGCGCGAGCAGCACCAGCAGTCGGCGCAGCAGGAGCACTCGCGGATGAGCGGTACGGCCCGCGGACGACTCCAGCAGCAGGGAGAATCCGACGCCGAACAGCAGGGAGAAGATCGGGAAGAAGCGCTGCTCGACGAGCAGCCCCATCCACACGTCCCCCGCTGTCGGCGACCCATGGGTCACGACCGGGCCGCCGAGGCTGGCTATCGGCTGGACGTTGGCCAGCAGGATCCCGCACAGCGCGAATCCGCGGATTACGTCGAGCGCGCCGATGCGTGGGCGGCTGGAGGAGGTCATCGCCCGGCCGCCGGATTGAGCCGGGCGCCCGCCAGCAGGTGCACGGCGGCCCTCAGGCTCGGTCGGGTCCGTGGCCTTCGGCGTCGGATAGGGATCTTGATGTGGCATGAGGCTCATCCTGCGAGCCCGATCCGGTGCCGGGCATCGGGCGAAAGCAGGGTTGCGGGGTGCTTGACGGTACTTTCGGCTGGTTCGCTGCTAGGTGGTCATCTCCTAGCCTGAGCGGTGTGAGGGGTCGCGGGTGGGTCGGGTTCGCGGTCGATGCCGGGCTCGGCGTCGGGTTCGCGGCGGCGCTCGCCTTCCAGGCGTACCGGATCGCCGACAGCTGGGGTGGCGCCTACTGGCAGTTCGGCTGTGTCGCTGGGGCGGTGGTGTGCGGGCTGGCTCTGGTGCGTCGGCGCGTCAGGTTGTGGGCGGCCATCGCGGGCCTGGTCGTCGCGGCTGTCGCCATCGTGGTCGCCCGGCTGGCCGGGCTGCCGAGTGAGCCGGGGCCCGCTATGGCGTTGGGCCTGTCGGTGCTGGTCGGTTCCGCGGTCAGAGTGCTGCCGGCCTGGCGGGCGGGTGCCGTCGCGGCCGGCGGGGGTGCGGTGGTCGCCGGTGGGCTGCTGGCCGCGTTCGTTTTCTCCACGGGCTCGGTGGTGGCGGTGGTGAACGGCGCGGCGTGGCTGGCCGCGCTGGTGGCCGGGCTGGGGCCGCGGCTGCTGGCCGCTCGGCGCCGGGCCATCGTCGAGCGGGTGCGCCGCAACGAGCGCCTGGAGCTGGCCCGCGAGTTGCACGACGTCGTCGCCGACCACATCACCTCCATCGTGCTCCAGGCCCAGGCCGGTCAACTCCTGGCCCGTAAGCAGCCGCACACGGCGGAAGGCTCCCTGGCCGACATCGAGGCCGCCGGATCCGACGCGCTGGCCGCGACCCGCCGCGTGGTCGGCCTGCTGCGCGACGCCGACGCCAGCCCCATCCCGAACGCCAACGCCAATAACACGTACTCCGCCGCATCCGCCGCCGCTGGCGCGTCCGCCGCCACGCCCGGCGCCGAGCAGCTCGGCGAGCTCGTCAAACGGTTCGACGGCCACGGTCTCGCGGTGCGTTTGAGTTTGCCCGACGGGGAGTCGGGGTGGCCGCCCGAAGTGGCCCGTACCCTCTACCGGATCGTGCAGGAGTCGCTGACCAACGTCTCCCGCCACGCCCCGAACGCCCGCCACGTCACGGTCAGCGTCACCCGAGACCGGGACGCCGTCAGAGTGCAGGTCGTCGACGACGCCCCGCCGGGCGCGGCCCACTACCCCCACCGAGGCGGGTACGGCCTGATCGGGATGCGCGAACGCGTCGAGGCCCTCGGCGGCACGCTGAGCGTCGGCCCGCGCCGCGGCGCCGGCTGGTCCGTACTCGCGACCCTGCCCGCAGCCGCAGCCGCTTCCGCTTCCGCCCCCACTGCCGGTTCCGCTTCCGCCAACGTGAGCAGGCGGCGATGACCATTCGGGTCCTGCTGGCCGACGACCAGGCGATGATCCGCGCCAGCCTGCGCATCATCCTGGAAGACCAACCTGACATCAGCGTGGTCGGCGAGGCCTCCGACGGCGCCGAGGCGGTCGCCCTGGCCCGGAGGCTGCGCCCGGACGTGTGCCTGGTGGACGTCCAGATGCCCCGCCTGGACGGCATCGAGGTCACCCGCGAGCTGGCCGGCCCCCGCGTCCCCGACCCGCTGCGGGTGATCGTGGTGACCACCTTCGACCTGGACGAGTACGTCTACGGCGCGCTACGGGGCGGAGCGGCCGGCTTCATCCTGAAAGACGCCGGCCCCGCCCTGCTCGTCGAGGCCGTCCGGGCCGCGAACGCCGGAGACGCGCTGATCTCCCCGTCGATCACGCTGCGGCTCCTGCGCCACCTCACCGCTTGCGGCCTACCGGCCGCTGGCGGAGCCGCCCCGCCGCTGTCCCAACGCGAGACCGAAGTCGTCCGGGCCATGGCCGCGGGCCGTACCAACCAGGAGATCGCCACCGAGCTGTTCATCTCGGTGAGTACGGTCAAAGGTCACGTCACCGCCATCCAGGCCAAACTCCAGATGCGCAACCGAGTCGAGGTCGTCGCCTGGGCTTGGGAGAACCGCATCGTGGGCACCGCCTGAAAGCCGCTTCCCGAATCAGCGCGCGGAATCGGCCGTCCACCGAACTACTGGAAGCCCGATGAGGTCAGAAGACGTTCTTGAGGAACGGCAACAGGGCTTCGGCCGTGCGCTCGGGGAACTCCGACATGGGGTAGTGGCCCGCCTCGTCGATCAACACGGCCTGCCCCCGCAGCAGTGACGCCTGGGTCCGCGCCTCCGCCGCCGGGTCGGGGAAGTCGGGGTCCTTGGCGCCCATGAGGACCAGGGCCGGGCAGCGGACCTGGGGGATGACCTGTTCGGCGTCCGGCGCCCGGTCGAGGAGCATGCGGCGCATCGCCTCGTGCCGCTGCGGGTCGCGCAGCAGGGCAACCAGCTTGGCGCGGTGCCCGTCCAGGTCGGCGGGCTTGGCGGTGGGATGCGCCACGCCGTAGTAGACCTTCCACAACCGGGGTGAGAAGCCGATGACCCGGACGAGCGCGCGGACGGCGATGTTGAGCGGGATGGCTCTGATGAACCCGTCGATCGGGACGATGCCGGCCACCCGCTCGGGGGCCTCTGCGGCGGCGCGGACGATGCCGCCTCCGGCGTAGGAGTTGCCGAGCAGGACGGCGCCTGGCGCGTCCAGTTCCTCCAGCAGGGCCACGATGTCGCCGCCCACGGCGGACTGCGAGTAGTCATCCCACCCCGCCGACGACTCCCCGTGGCCGCGCAGGTCCATGGTCACCACCCGGTACCCCGCTTCCACCAGCGCGGGACGCAGGAACCGGTAGACCTCCCGAGTGTCTCCGAGGCCGGGCACGCACACCACCAGCGGCCCCTCACCGGCGGAATCGTAGGCCAGCCGCCCGCCCGGCACGTCAACGAACATGTCAGCGCCCTTCACGAAGGAGGACATAGGCGGTCTCAGCTGAGGACATCGACAACGAGGCCCAGGACGAGCAGCGCCGCCATCACGCCGCCGGAGACCATCGCGCGCCAGGTGACGGGTGCGCGCTGCCGTACCGAGCGGAAGTACAGGACGGCGCCGACCACCAGGAGGACCCCTTCGATGACGGCCGTGGCCCAGGGGACCTGCCACAGTCCGAGGCCGAGCAGCGGCAGGCCGCCGGCGTTACCGGGCAGCAGCGGCAGGTCGGCGCGGTGGACCAGCAGGTCGAGCAGCCAGTGGCTGAACACCATCGCGCCCAGCAACCAACCGGTCCTGCGGCCCCACCGCCGGGCGCTGAGGCCGCCGTACAGCGCCGATAGCAGTAAGGCGCCCAGCAGCGAGTGGGTGTATTGCGCGTTGATCAGCGCTTCGCCGTAGGTTCCGGGGGCGACGGCCTTGAAGGACTCGATCCCGCCCGCCAGGTACAGGGCCACGAAGACGACGTCGAGGAACTGCGTGGCGAGCATGAGCGACCACAACGGGACGCGCGGCTCGCGGGCCTTGACCGCAGCGGCCAGGCCGAAGTGTCCGATGAACATCTAGCGTCCTTCCTTGGCGACGGGCTCGGCGGCGCGGGTGGCCCAGTGGTCGAGCCACCCGCACAGCACGACGAACAAGATCAGAAAGATAAGGAAGTCCACATGTTTCCCCTTACGTCTGTGCGCGGATCGCGCTTGCGGTACGACGCTAGGGATCGGAGGCGTCCGGCCGGTATCGGACGATTGTCGGGTGATGCGACTGATGCCGGTCTGGCGAGGGACGGTACATTCTGATCGTGCTGCGAGGGCGGGAACGAGAACTGGCGGAGATCGAGGCGCTGCTCGCACGGGCCAGGGACGGCCGGAGCGCCAGCCTGATACTCCGGGGCGAGCCCGGCATCGGCAAGTCCGCGCTCCTCGACCACGCGGCCCAGTCGCCGGAGGGCCTGCGACCGCTGCGCGGCACCGGCATCGAGACCGAGGCCGAGCTGCCCTTCGCGGCGCTCCATCTGCTGCTCCGCCCGGCCCTCGACCGGATCGGCCGGCTGCCGGCGCCGCAGGCCCGGGCGCTGGAGGGCGCGTTCGGCCTGGCCACCGCCGGCGGGGACGCCCCTGAGGACCGCTTCCTCATCGGCCTGGCCGCCCTGTCGCTGCTCACCGAACTGGCCGAGGACGGCCCGCTGCTCTGCCTGGTCGACGATGCCCAGTGGATGGACCGATCGTCGGCCGAGGCGCTGCTGTTCGCGGCCCGGCGGCTGCACTCCGAGGGGATCGCCCTGCTGTTCGCCGCCAGGGACGGCTTCCACGCGCCCGGGATCCCCGAGCTGCGGCTCGAAGGACTCGATCGGCAGGCCGCCGGCGAGGTGCTGCGCGAGCGCACGCCCGGGCTGGGCCCGTCGGTGCGGGAGAGGATCCTCGCCGCGAGCGGCGGGAACCCGCTCGCCCTGATCGAGCTGCCCCGGGCCCCCGAGGCGCTGCGGCAGGCGCAGGAACCGCTGCCGCTGCCGCGCAGGATCCAGGAGGCGTACGAGGCGCGCATCGCCGTCCTGCCGCCGGGCACCCAGACGATGCTGCTGGTCGCGGCCCTCGACGACGCCCGGGATCTCGACGTCGTGCTGCGCGCGGCCGGCCGGCTGGGGGTCGACGGCAGTGCCCTGGGCCCGGCCGAACACGCCGGTTTCCTGTCCACCGCCGACGGGCAAATCTCCTTCGGCCACCCGCTCATGCGCACTGCGGCGGCGCGGCGGGCGGTCTACGACGAACGCCTGGCCGTGCACCGCGCCCTCGCCGGCGTACTCGACGACGAGCAGGATGCCGACCGCCGCGCCTGGCACCTGGCCGCCGCCACGACGGGCCGCGACGAGCCGATCGCCGCCGCGCTGGAGCAGGCGGCG